>DASSVX010000128.1:0-9545 GCA_035705655.1 Casimicrobiaceae bacterium | reverse complement strand
GGCCGTCGTGCGGAAGTGAACACCTTCGCCGCCAGCCCGGTCGTCAGCGCGCCGGTCGCGCTCGGGACCGACACCGACGTCACAGTCACTTACGCCGCCGACACGCTCACCGTCACCGGTGGCGTGACCGGCAGCGGCAGGTTCGTGTAGATCTCGCCGAGGAAGAAATAGGACCCGGTGTCGCGGCTCAAGAGCAGCGTGTGCTTGCCGCGCCAGCCGAGGCCCGATTTCGCGGCGAGCGCCACCTCGAGCACCGGCGCGCTGTCGGTGAACACGCGGTAGCCGAACGGGCCCACGTCGTCCTCGATGCGCCGCGCGAGCGTCGCGAGGCGTTTGCGCAGCACCTTGTGGTAGTCGCGGCCGAGCGCGTAGCGCGCGACATAGCCCCGATGCGAATCGGCGAGCACATCGCCGGCCGGGCGCGCGTGCCCCGGCCAGTAATCGAGCCGCACCGTGACCACCCGAACGGTGCCGGGCACGAGCGCCGCGGGCCGCGCGCGCCGCGCCCCATGGCGCGCCATATAATCCATCTCGCCATGGCGTCCGAGCGCGAGCCAGTTCAGGAGCTGCACTTCCTCGGCCGCGAGATCGGCGTCGGACACGCCGACGGCATCGAAGCCGAGCTCGCGCCCCCACGCGGTGATCCGCGAGGCGAGTGCGGCGAAATCGCGATCCGGTGTCAACACTGACGCTCCATCTTCCGGACGCCGCCGCGACCGAGCGTGCCGGTGCGAACATCGCGCCGATCCTCCGCGGCGGCATGGTGGTCACCCTGCAAGGCGATCTTGGCACCGGCAAGACGACGCTGGCGCGGGGACTGTTGCGTGCGCGCGGCGTTGCGGGGCCAATCAAGAGTCCGACGTATGCGTTGGTTGAGCATTATCCTGTTTCGAGCTTATACTTTTATCACTTTGATTTTTATCGCTTCATGAATCCGGATGAATGGGATTATGCCGGGATGTCCGACTACTTCCGCGACGATGCCGTGTGCATCGTCGAGTGGCCGGAGCGCGTGGCGTCGCGCTTGCCCTCACCGGACCTCGCATTATCGCTGTCGCATCCGGTGCACGCCGACGGGCGCGCGCTGGTCGTGCAGGCGTTCTCGCGCGCGGGCGAGCAATGCCTGAGCGCGCTCGCCGCCGGCCCGGCGCGCTGAGGCTCGTCGCGCTCGAGCGCCGCCGCGCATTGCGCTGGCTCGTGCTGCCCGCGGCGCAATGGCTGATGCCATCGGCGTGGGCCGATGCGTCGCGCATCGCGTCGGCGCGCGTATGGCCGGCGCAGGAGTACACGCGCGTCATCTTCGAATCGTCGTCGCCGATCGAGCATCAGCTCGTCGTGCTGCGCGATCCGAATCGCGTCGTGCTCGATCTCGCGCGGATCGTTCCATCGCGCGAGCTCGACGAGCTCGCGTCGCATTTGCAGCGCACCGATCCGTATATCGAAGCCATTCGCATCGGGCGCCCGTCGGACGGATTCCTGCGCGTGGTGCTCGATCTCAAGACCGAGGTGCGGCCGCAGGTGTTCTCGCTGAAGCCGGTCGCGGAATACGGTCACCGTCTCGTGCTCGACCTCTATCCGCTGACGCCGGTCGATCCGCTGATGGCGTTGCTGCAGCGCGACGGCTTCGACGCGCGCGCGGACACCGCGCCACCACGGGCCAACGCATCGACGCGGCCCGACGCACGCAAGGAGCCGCACGACAATCTCGCGTCGCGCCGCATCACGATCGCGCTCGACCCGGGACACGGAGGCGAGGACCCGGGCGCCATCGGACGCCGTGGCACGTACGAGAAGAACGTCGTGCTCGCGATCGGGCGCAGGTTGCAGCATGTGCTCGACGCCGACACCAACATGCGCGTGATGCTGACGCGCAACGACGACTTCTACGTTCCGCTGGCCGAGCGCGTGCGCAAGGCGCGACGCGTGCAGGCCGATCTGTTCGTGTCGATCCACGCGGACGCGTTTCGCGAGTCGTCGGCGCGCGGCTCGTCGGTTTTCGCGCTGTCCGAGCATGGCGCGACGAGCGCGGCCGCGCGCTGGCTCGCGCAAAAGGAGAACGCCGCCGACCTGATCGGTGGCGTCAACCTCGACGTCAAGGATCCGGTGCTCGCACGCACGCTGCTCGACCTGTCGCAGACCGCGCAGATCAGCGACAGCCTGAAGGTGGGGCAGGAAGTCCTCGAAGGCATCGGGACGCACAACGCGCTGCACAAGGGCAGCGTCGAGCAGGCCGGATTCGCCGTGCTGAAGGCACCCGACATTCCGTCGATCCTGATCGAGACGGCGTTCATCTCGAACCCCGACGAGGAGCTGAAGCTGCGCAACCCGCGCGAGCAGCAGCGCTTCGCGGAATCGATCGCCGAAGGCATCCACCGCTATTTTGCGCAGAGCCCGCCGCTGGCGCGGGCATGAGGGCGTTCATCGGCCCGCGAAGGGCCATTTCGACACCCGATCTAGAATGCGGGCGATGCGAAGGTTCCTGGCCGTGTTCGTCGTGCTGCTCGTCCTCTCGTTCGCCATCGAGTTGACGCCCGTCGCGCAAGCGTGGTTCGTCGCGCCGTGGACCGACGCGGTCGCGTCGGCGTCGGCGGCATTGATGCGCGTGTTCGACACGACCATCGCGACGAGCGGCAACGTGATCAGTTCCTCCGCGAGCCCGTTCGCCGTGTCGATCGAGGCCGGATGCAACGGCGTCGAGGCCACGCTGGTGCTCGTTGCCGCGATGCTCGCGTTCGCCGCGCCGTGGCCGCATCGGTTGCGCGGGATCGTCGTCGGCATCGTCGCGGTGCAGGCGCTCAACGTGCTGCGCGTGATCAGCCTCTTCTACCTCGGGCGGTGGAATCGCGACGTGTTCGAGTGGGCGCACCTGTACGTCTGGCAGGCACTGATCATGCTCGACGTGCTGATCGTGTGGGTGATCTGGGTTCGCCTCGTGCCGGCATCGCCGCGAGCGGCGTTGCCGGTCGGAACGGCCTGATCCGATTCGGATCGATCGCCGGCGGCCGCCGCAAACCGATGCACGCAGAAGTCGCCGAGGCGCAGAAGCGCGCGAAATCGAGTGTCGCGCGCTTCGCGCTCCGAACGCTCGCCTTCCTGCCGCTCGCGTTCGCGCTGTGGTACTTCGCCGCGCCGCTGCTGCTGTGGCCCGCGTTGCAGCTGGTGCGCGCGGTCGGATACGCCGCCTTCGGCGACATCGTGCGTGGCGTCGAGCAGTCGGGCGCGCTCGCGACGTTCGTGACCGCGCTGCATGCGCCGGGTGCGGCGACGACGGGCATCATCACCGTCGACGTCAATCTGCTGCTCTATTCGTTCGGCCTTCCGCTGTTCGTCGCGCTGACACTCGCCGCGCGGGAGCGCAGGTGGAAGCGCCATCTCGTCGTCGGCTACGCCGCTCTGCAGCCGATCGTCGCCTGGGGCGTGCTCGCCGATTTCCTGAAGAACGTCGCGATCACCGCCGGGCCGGCGGTCGCGTCGCAGACCGGTTTTGTCGCATGGCAACGCGAGGCGATCGCATTCGCGTTCCAGCTGGGCTCGCTGATCCTGCCCGCCGTGGTGCCCGCGGTGCTGTGGGTCGCGCTGCACGGCCGCTTCATCCCGGCGTTGCGCCGGCCATGACGCGGGGCGGCGCGCGGCGCCGCGTCATTGCGTCGGCAGGTTGACCGCGCGCTTGCGCGCCAGCTCCCGCTCGCGCAGCACCTTTCGCTGCACCTTGCCGGTGGTCGTCATCGGCAACGCGTCGATGAATTCGATTTCCTTCGGATACTCATACGGCGCAAGGTGCTCGCGCACGTGCCGCGCGATGTCCGCTTCGAGCGCGGCCGATGCCACGTACCCCGGCGCCAGCACGATGAACGCCTTGACGATGTTGCCGCGCACGTCGTCGGGCGACGGCACGACGGCCGCATTGCCGACGGCCGGATGGCGAACGAGGCAGTTCTCGATCTCGGAGGGGCCGATGCGGTAGCCGGCCGCCTTGAACATGTCGTCGGCGCGGCCCTGGTACCACAGATAGCCGTCGTCATCGCAGACGGCGATGTCGCCGGTGCGGCACCAGTCGCCCGTGTACTTGTTTCGCGTGCCTTCAGGATTGCCGAAGTACTCGAGGAAGAACACCGGATCGCGCGTTCCGTCGGGTGCATGGCGATGGATGGCGACGTCACCCGGCTCGCCGCGTGACACTTCGTTGCCTTCGTCGTCGATGATCGCGATCCGATGTCCCGGATAGGGCCGGCCCATCGACCCCGGCTTCGCGGGCCACAGCGCATGCGAGTTGCCGACGATGTAGTTCATTTCCGTCTGGCCGAACATTTCGTTGATCGTCACGCCGAGCGCGTCGCGCGCCCAGTCGAAGACCGCCGTGCCGACCGCCTCGCCCGCGCTCATGATGCTGCGCAGGTTGACGTCGAAAGTCTCGCGCGGACGTGGATACGCCTTCATCATGAGCTTCAGCGCGGTGGGAAACAGGAAGGTGTTGCGGATCTGGTAGCGCTCGATCAGCCGGAAGGCGCGCTCCGGATCGAAACGCCCACGGTAACCGACGATCGGCTGGCCGAAATAGAATGCGGGCAGAAGCGCATCCATGAGACCGCCCGTCCACGCCCAGTCCGCCGGAGACCAGAAAAGGTCACCCGGCTGCGGATAGCCGTCGTGCGAGTGCGTGAAGCCCGGCAGGTTGCCGATCAGGCAGCGGTGCGGCATCAACGCGCCCTTCGGCGGTCCCGTCGTGCCGCTCGTGTAGATCAGGATCGCCGGATCGTCGGCGCGCGTCGCAACCGGCGTGAAGTGGCGCGACGATTCGTCGAGCAGCGTTTCGTACGCGACGATGCCCGGCGCCGTGGCGCCCGCGACGCCGATCACGTGCGCGAGTGCTGCACAGCGCTCGCGCACGGGAAGCAGGTTCGGCAGCGACCGCGGATCGACGAGCACCGCCTTCGCGCCGCTGTGAAGAAGCCGGTATTCGAGCGCGTCGGGTCCGAACAGGAACGACAGCGGCACGGACACCGCGCCAAGCTGATGCACGGCGATGTGCGCGACGGCCGTCTCGGGGCGCTGCGGCAGGACGATGGCGACCTTGTCGCCGCGCGCGATGCCGCGGGCGGCAAGCGCATTCGCGAGCCGGTTCGCCTGCTGTGCGAGGTCGAAGAACGTGTACGCCGCGCGCGTGCCGTCTTCGTCTTCCCAGTACAGCGCGAAGCGGGAACGCTCAGCCGCCCAGCGCGTGCAGCACGCGTGCGCGATGTTGAAGTCGGCTGGGACCTCCCACCGGTACCCGGCGTGGATCTCGGCGTAGCGATCGAGGGTCGCCATCGCGCGAGTATAACCAGCGTGGGTCGTGCGTGCAGTCCCGCCGGGCAGCGCAGCGGCGAAGCCGCCGGATCATGTCAGCCGCGCGATTGGCTCACGCTGGTGCCGGTCACCGTCGTCATGCCGGTCACCGTCGTCGGCCCGCCCGTGGCCGGCGCCGACGCGCGCGCGCTACCGTCGAGCGGCTCGATCGCCGTCCACACCCAGTCGGGCTGCTGCTCGATCAGGCGGCCGAAACGGATCCGGTACTCGGCCTTCTCGGTTGCGACCTGATAGCGCTTCGCGGCCTGGTACTCGACTGCCGGCACGATCAGCGACTGCACCATCGGCTCGCCGTCACGCGGGCGCAGCGACAGCAGCAAGCCACCGAAGCGCCGGCCGTTGATCGTCGTGCCTTCGCCGTCGATCGAGTATTCCTCGGCGGTGCGCTTGCGCTGCTCGTTCACGTCGACGGCGCAAATGGTGTCGGCAACGATGGCGAGGCCGATCTCGGCGCGATCGGCCGACGTGCGCTTCATCCTGCGGATGATGCCGAGCGTCCAGCGCGGTTGCCCGTGCGGATGAATGGCGACGAGCGTGCCGAGCGTGACGGCGTTGGCAACCTGGATCGGCGCCACGAGCTTGAAGCCGGTTTGCGATACGTCCTTCGCTTCCCACGGCCCGCCGGGCGCGGCATGCGCACCGATTCGCCGGCGCGCAATCTCGCGCCGGCGCGTCGGCTCGTCGCGAATGCGCCCGAACACGGCGATGTCCATCGTGCTGTCGAAGCTCTCGCCGGTCGAATCGGCGAGGTCGATCGGCTGGCGCGCGTCTTCCCTGAAATAGCTCGTGATCTTCTGGAAGCCGACGATCGCGTCGACGTTGCCGCTCGTTGCGACCCGCTCGCCGCGGCGGGCGAACGGCTTGAACTCGGGATCGACCTGCGCGGCGAGCTTCGCGAACAGCGTCAGCTGCTCGCTGCGTCGCGGCGTGCGGTTGGACAGCGGCTCGGCACGGATCTTCTGCTCGAGCGTGACGACGTGCTGCATCATCACCGCGTGCAGCGGACGCGTGTCGAGGAACAGCACGCGGCTCTCCAGCGGGCCGATCTTGCGGCGGCGCAATCCTTCGCGCCCGGCGAGATCGACGAAGAAGCTGTTCGCCGCCGACGGCTCGAGTGTCAGCCGCAGCGGCGCGCACCAGTCGTCGAGCTCGCCCCAGATGAATTCGACCTGGCGTGCCGTCAGGCTTCCGGCACTCATGAGCTGCAGCACGAGCGCCCGCAGGTATTCGTGCTCGATCGTCGTCGTCGCGGCATCGGCGAGCGTGACGATCTGCCGCTCGCACTGTCGCGAGCACGCGAGCGTCATGAGCCCATGCAGCTCGGCCCACTTCGCAGGTATCCACTGCTCGTAGCGAAAGAGCCGCACGCGCGCGTCGAGTGCCAGGTGCACGATCTGGCGGCAGAGGAGCTCGGGCATCAGCCCCTGCCAGCGCGCGCTTTGCGGCCGCTCGGCGATTTCGCGCGCGAGCGCCTGATAGATGGCGAGGAAGCTTTGCGTCAGCCGGAAGAGCGCCGTCCAGAGCTGGTTTTCGATGCGCGAGCTGCGGCTGGCATGCTCGACGTATTGGGCGACCAGCGCGCGCCGCTGTGCACCGGTCTGTGCATCGACGTGAAACACCGCCCGCATCCGATTGAGCGTGAGCGCGGCAGGAACGTCCGCAACGCGGTCGAGCTCCTTGACCACCTCCGTGTGAACGGCGAGCGAGTCTGCGCCCGGTAGCGTGGCCAGCCACCGTGTCGCCGACCTCACGTCGGACAGCGGGTCCTTGGTCGATCTCCCAAATCCGAACATCTTGCGTCGTGGAGCGTCAGGTCCAGCAGTGAAAGGGCACTCGCGTCGCCTCGGTCAATGAGTCTCTTGCCAGTGAACGCGGGCCGTTCGACGGTCCCCGGCTTTTTTGAACGGCACAACCTGCAAGTTTCGGACCGAATTGGCCCGAGGACGCGAAAGATTCAACGGCGTCCCCGGCGGCACGTGGCACACATCCTGCATAGCCGCTGTCCGTGCAGCACGAGCCAGCACGTCGACGATGACGTTCGCTGCGTGTGGCGTGTTGCGGAGCTCCGCCGTGCATGCGCTTTGCGTGGCATGCGGGAGAGCGGGGCGAACAGCCAGGGAAGCACGACATGGGAATCCTCATCGAGGCGCCTTCGAGGCGACAGGATCCGAGCGGGGCACCGGCGAATGCGCCGGCGGTTGCAATGGGCGAGCCCGCCGGCGCGCTGCACATTCGCGAGGTGGTTCGCATCACCGGTCTGCGCCGCGAGCAGCTGTACATGTGGCAGCGGCGTTACGGCTTCCCGTCGCCGTTGCGCGATGCCTTCGGCGATCGCGTTTATCCCGCCGAGCAGGTTGCGCGGCTCAAGCTCATCAAGCAACTGCTGTCGGAAGGCTGGCGCGCAGGCGCGGTCGTTCCGCTTGCCGACACGGCGCTGCAGTCGATGGTGGGGCTGGCCGTCGCCGAACCCGCGCCGTTGCCCGCCGACATCGCGCACGCGCTGCGATTGCTTGGCGAACATCGAATCGGCGAGCTCACGAATCATCTGTCGAAGCTCCTGGTCGCGCAGGGCCTGCGCAAGTTTCTCGAGCACACGCTGATTCCGCTCAATGAAGCCGTGCACGAGCGCGTCGTCCGCGGCGAAATGCAGACCTACCAGGAATTGCGCTTCTGCGATCTCGCGTTGCGGCTGCTGCGCGACGTCACGCGCCTCGCACGGCCGACGCGCGACGCGCGCCAATTGTTGCTCGCGACCCCGCCCAACGATCCGAACCAGCTCGGCCTCGCAATCCTCGAGTTGCTGCTGTTCACCGAAGGCGTGAATTGCCTGACGCTCGGAACGGGCGTCCCGGGGCAGGAGATCGCGGGTGCCGCCGAAGCGTATCACGCGTCGATTGTCGTGCTGCTGTTCGATCGCGGCATTTCGGGCAAGATCGCCGGCCAGGAAATCCGGTCGCTTCGCCGCTCGCTTGCCGCGGCGGTGCCGCTGATCGTGAGCGGCCGGGCGGTGAATCTGCTCGCGAAGCCGATCGAGAACGTGCAGGTCGCTGCCGACTTCAACTCGGTGATGGCGGCGCTGCGCGCACGCGGCGCGCTGCCCGCGGCACCGGTGACGCGCGTCCCCGACTTGCCCGATACTTCGCAAACGGCGTAAATTCGGTCGCGTGGATTCACGCGACGCCTCCCTGCCGCCCGGACCGGTCACGCCAACCGGCGGCGCGCGCCGCCTCGCGCGACATGCGCTCGCCATGCTGCTGGCCGCAGCACTTGCCTGGCTCGTGTTCGCCGCGTACGGCCAACCCGGCTTCATCCTCGATTTCGCGGGGATGCGGCTCTGCTGAGCTAGGGTTCGTCGAGAAAGTCCTCGAGCTTGCGCCGGTCGCGCTTGGTGGGACGGCCCGTCGTGCTGGCCGCGCGCGCCTTCGCGCGTTCGGCGAGCAGTCGCTCGCGTGCCCCGGCGCTTTCGGCCGTTTCGCGGTACAGCAGCGCGGCCTCCGGTGCAGAACCCCGCCGCTCGGAGAGGCCCAGCACATCGACGTCCCACTGGAGCTCGCGCTTGCGAATCGTGACGCGCGATGCCGGGCGCAGTGGATGCGCAGGCTTCACGCGCTCGCCGTCGACGCGCACGTGACCGGCCTCGACCGCTTCGGCGGCGAGGCTGCGTGTACGGTAGAACCGCGCGGCCCACAGCCATTTGTCGATGCGCACACGGCCTTCGCGCATCGCTTCGGGTGCGCCGCCGATGCCGCGCGTCATTCCTGGGCTGTGCCTCCGTACGCGCGCATCCACGCCGCCACCGCGGTCGCGTCGGCGTAACCTTCGCCGTCGAGCGCGGCGGCGACGCGGACCTGATCGTGGCGCGGGCGATTCTGCGACAGCTTGAACTTCGCCTCGAGGCTGCGAACGCGCACGCGGAAGGCGACGATCGCGCTGACGAGCGCGTCGCGCTGCCGCTCCGGCATCGCAAACGTCCACGGGGCATCGCGCGTCGCTTCGAAGCGCTGCACGAGCGCGTCGAGCACCCTGCGCGTTTCGAGCGGATCGCGGATGACCTCGAGCGTCCCGTGCACGTGGACGGCCGCGTAGTTCCACGTCGGGACCGCTTTCGAGGGCTCGGCGTACCACGACGGCGACACATAGGCGTGCGGCCCGTGGAAGATCGCGATCGACGCCGCATCCCCAGCGTGCTCCCAGTGCGG
>DASSVX010000127.1:0-8781 GCA_035705655.1 Casimicrobiaceae bacterium | reverse complement strand
GGTGATCGCGTTCACCGAATAGAGCAGCAGGTTCGCATGCGATCCCGCCATGCGCTCGATCGCGCGGAACACCGCGTCGACGGGGCCGTCGCCATCGACCTCGGTCACGAGCTCCGCCTCGCCGACCGCCATCACGACGCGCGCATGCGGCACCTTGCCGGTCTCCGACGTGACCTTGAGCGCAGCCAGCCGGTAATGCTCGTGCGCCGGGAGGATGCCTTCGTCGGAGACGAGCGCGTGCAGGTCCTCGTCGAACACTTCGCCCTTCTTGTCGGCGAGCTCCTTGAAACGCGCGAACGCGACGTTGAACGCCTCGTCGCCGGGCAGATCGATGCCGAGCTCGACGAGACGGGTGCGCAACGCGTTGCGACCGGAAAGCTTGCCGAGGACGAGCTTGTTCGCATGCCAGCCGACATCCTCGGCGCGCATGATCTCGTACGTCTCGCGATGCTTCAGCACGCCGTCCTGATGGATGCCCGACTCGTGCGCGAATGCGTTGGCGCCGACGATCGCCTTGTTCGGTTGCACCGGAAAGCCCGTGATGCCGGATACGAGCTTCGACGCCGGAACGATCTGCGTGGCGTCGATACGCGTCGTGCACGAAAACACGTCCTTGCGCGTCCGCACCGCCATCACGATCTCCTCGAGCGATGCGTTGCCGGCGCGCTCGCCGAGGCCGTTCACCGTGCATTCGACCTGCCGCGCACCGTGCATCACCGCGGCGAGCGAGTTCGCGACGGCGACGCCGAGGTCGTTATGGCAGTGCACCGACCACACCGCGCGGTCCGAATTCGGCACGCGCTCGCGCAACGACCCGATCAGCGCGCCGAATTGCCATGGCATCGTGTAGCCGACGGTGTCGGGGATGTTGACCGTGGTGGCGCCCGCTGCGATCACCGCTTCCAGCAGCCGGCACAGGAAGTCGGGCTCCGACCGGCCCGCGTCCTCGGGCGAGAACTCGACGTCGTCGGTGAACCGGCGCGCCCAGCCCACCGCCTTGACCGCCTGCTCGAGCACCTGCTCAGGCGTCATCCGCAGCTTCATCTGCATGTGGATCGGCGAGCTCGCGATGAACGTATGGATGCGCATCGATTTCGCCGGCCGAAGCGCCTCGCCGGCGCGCCGCACGTCGTTTTCGTTCGCGCGTGCGAGCGCGCATACCGTGCTTTCGCGGATCGCCTTCGCGATGTCGTGCACCGCGTCGAAATCGCCGTTGGACGACGCGGGGAAGCCGGCCTCGATCACGTCGACGCGAAGCCGCTCGAGCTGGCGCGCAATGCGCGTCTTTTCCTCCTTCGTCATCGAGGCGCCCGGGCTTTGCTCGCCGTCGCGCAACGTCGTATCGAAGATGATCAGATGATCGGACATAAA
Organism: Casimicrobiaceae bacterium; assembly: GCA_035705655.1. Lineage (GTDB taxonomy): Bacteria > Pseudomonadota > Gammaproteobacteria > Burkholderiales > Casimicrobiaceae > VBCG01. Next base: position 7,410 of record DASSVX010000127.1, on the reverse strand, counting down.
CATCCCCCCACGCTTGCGGCCGAGCGAACGGCCTTCGCGCTTTGCGCTCGGAAGCTCGCCCTCGGGGCGGCCCGTCGGGCTCGCGCGCTACGCTGCCCCCCAGGGGGCGGAATTCGCGGCTCGGGACGGCCCTTCGCCGCTCATGATGCTCCGTCGGTCGCTCATGCGGCGGCGCCCACCGGCGTGCCGAGCGACAGCGCACCCTGTGCGCAGGCGCGATTGACTGCCGCGGTGACGGCCTTCAGCGTCGCGGTGACGATGTTCGGATCGAGCCCGACGCCGTAGACGCTCTTCGTTCCCGCACGAAGCTGCACATACGCGACGGCGGTGGCGTCCTCGCCGCTGCCCGTCGCATGCTCGTGATAGGCGAGCACGTGCACGTCGATGCCGAGGCCTTCGCGCAGGCCGTGCACGAACGCATCGACCGGGCCGTTGCCCGCACCCGCCACCAGCGTTTCGACGCCGTCGACGGCCAGGCGGGCCGTGAGCTGCTCGAGCGCGCCCTGGACGCCCGAATGCGCGGCACGATGAGCGACATACGCGACCGGCGATTGCGGCGACACGTATTCGCGCTGAAACGCCGCGTGGAGATCGGCCGCCGTCAGCTCCTTGCCGGTCGCGTCGGCGATCGCCTGCACCACCAGGCTGAACTCGATCGAAAGAAGCCGCGGCAGTGCGAGCCCGTAGTCGCGCTCGAGCAGGTACGCGATGCCACCCTTGCCCGACTGGCTGTTGACGCGGATCACCGCCTCGTACGTGCGCCCGACGTCGGCCGGATCGATCGGCAGGTACGGCACCTCCCAGATCGTGCTTCCCGCCGCTTCGGCGGCGCGCTGCGCGGCGAAGCCCTTCTTGATGGCGTCCTGATGCGAGCCGGAAAACGCGGTGAACACGAGCTCGCCCGCGTACGGATGGCGCGGATGGACCGGCAGCGCCGTGCAGTATTCCGCCGTGCGGATCACAGCGCCGATGTCGCTGAAGTCGAGCTTCGGGTCGATCCCCTGCGAATACAGGTTCATCGCGAGCGTGACGACGCAGACGTTGCCGGTGCGCTCGCCGTTGCCGAAGAGGCAGCCCTCGACGCGGTCGGCGCCCGCCATGACCGCGAGCTCGGCGGCCGCGACGCCGGTGCCGCGATCATTGTGCGGGTGAACCGAGATCAGCACGCGGTCACGGCGCGAAAGGTGCCGGTGCATCCACTCGATCTGGTCGGCGAACACATTGGGCGTCGCGACCTCGACGGTCGCAGGCAGGTTGAGGATCACCGGGTGGCGCGTCACCGGTTCAAGGACGTCGACGACGCGCTCGCAGATCTCGAGCGCAAAATCGAGCTCGGTCATCGTGAACGTTTCCGGCGAGTATTCGAAGCGCCAGTCGGTTTGCGGCTGCTGCGCTGCGCACTCGGCGAAAAGGCGCGCGCCTTGGGTGGCGATTTCGACGATCCCCGCACGATCCTTTCCATACACGACGCGCCGGAACAGCGGCGCCGTCGGATTGTAGAGATGCACGATCGCGCGCGCAGCGCCGCGCAGCGACTCGAACGTGCGCCGAATCAGCTCGTCGCGCGATTGCGTCAGCACCTGGATCGTGACGTCGTCGGGGATGAGATTTTCGTCGATCAACTGGCGGACGAAATCGAAGTCGGTTTGCGACGCGGACGGAAACGCGACCTCGATCTCCTTGAAGCCGATGTCGACGAGCTGGCGGAACAGGCGCAGCTTGCGACCCGCGTCCATCGGCTCGATCAGCGCCTGGTTGCCGTCGCGCAGATCGGTCGACAGCCAGATCGGCGCGGCTACGATCGTGCGCGAGGGCCAGGCGCGATCCGGAAGATCGATCGGCTGAAACGGACGGTACTTGTGCGAGGGCGCGGCGTGCATGGCGGAATCCCGGGAACGAAGAATGAAGATCGCCCATCCTTTCGGATGGTGCGGGCACGGCTTTCGAGCGAGGGGTGGGTTTTTATCTGCGCGCGGGGCGCAGCAGAAGCAGCAGCAGGCCGCCCGGAAGGAGGGCTGGCGCGAGGGCGCGGACGGCGGGGGAGAGGCTGCGCATCGTGCTACGTTAGCCGAAATGGCCGTTGCATGCAACCGTTGCCCCGCCTGAGTGCCCCGGCCGTGCGACACTTGCGTCCGTTTTTGCCGCTGGTCCATGCGCCTCGCCGGATTCCACGACCCGACTGCGACCGCCTCGCGCTGGCTGATGGGCGCGCTGGCGGTCGTGCTGCTGGTGCATGCCGGCGTGCTCGCCGAGTGGCTTTCCGGATTGCTTCAGCGGCCGGATGCCACCGTCCTGCCCGGCGACGAGTTTCGGCCGGTGATGCTGCGGGCGTCGGCGGTCGCGCTGCTCGCACTGCTGATCTTCCGCCGGTCACCGAGGCGTGCGGCGAGCATCGTGGCCAGTGCGGCGGCGTGCGCGCTGGTGGGTGTCGGACCGGTCGCAACGGTCGCGTTGATGACGCTGTCCGCGCACGTGATCGGGACGGCGCTGCTCGACTGGAGTGGCAGCGGCGCGGCCCGCGCAACAGCGAATGCGCCCGCGTCCGCGGCCATTCGCACGCTGACGGGCAGTTGCATCTGGCTGGGGTTGATCGGCGCCACCATTTCGCTGCCGATTCACGACGGCGCGCTGTACGTGATCTGCGCCGGCGCGCCGCTGGCGATATTTCCCGCCAGGACACGGATGTCGGTCGCGAACGCACTGAAGTGGCTGGCCGTGGACGACGTCTGGTCACCCTCCGAGCGACTGTGCCTCGCCCTCGCCGTCGTCATCGCGATCATGCATCTGATCGTCGTCGCGAAGCCGGAGGTCGGCTACGACGCAATCGCAATGCACCTGCAGTTCGCCGAGCTCGTCGGCCACGCCCATCGCTGGGATTTCGACGTGACCCGGTACGCATGGGCGGTGATGCCGATGGGCGCCGACTACGCGTACCTGGCCGCCTACCTGGTCGGCGGCGAATCGGCCGCGCGACTGCTCAACCTGGTCTTCGGCCTGCTGCTCTGCGCGCTGATCTACGACATCGTGCGCATGCAGGCGAGCCGCCTGATCGCGCTGGTGAGCGTTTGCCTGCTTGCGTCGACGCCGCTCTGGCTGCTCGAGTCGTCGACGCTGTTCGTCGAGTTCGCATGGACGGCGTTCCTCGTCGCGGCGCTCGCGTCGGCCTTGCGCTTCTACGAGCGGCGCGAAGCGGCGTGCTTCACGGCTGCAGCGCTGTGCTGCGCGGGCGCGATGGCGTGCAAGGTGATCGGCGTGTTCTGGGTCGTGCCGCTTGCGGTTGCGCTGCTTTATCGACTCCGACTCGCTGACCGGCGTGCGCCGGCGCGCGCCCGGCTGGTTGTCGTGTCGCTGCTCGCTGTCGTCATCGCTTCATGGCCGTACGTGAATGCGTGGGTGCGCACGGGCAATCCCGTGTTCCCGTTCATGAACACGCTGTTCGCGTCGCCGCTGTTCCCGGCCGGCGAGGCTTTCAACAACCCCGTCTACAACTCGCCGCTGTCGCTTGTCACGCCGTATTCGCTGGTCATGGACAGCGGCCGCTATCTCGAAGGCTACGATGGCGCGGCCGGAATTCAATGGCTGCTTCTGTTTCCGCTGATCGCCTTCGGTCTTTTCACCCGCTCGCGCCGGCGCCGGTCGGCGCTCTTTTGCCTGGCGGTGGGATTCGCCGTGCCGGTGTACGTGCAGCAGTCGTACCTGCGCTACCTGTTCCCGGCGTTCGTGCTGCTTGCGATCCTCGCCGGATGGGCGCTTGGCGACTGGATTCGCTCGCCGCGGTCGGCGGCCGGGCTCGCGGTTGCGACGGGCATCGTGGCGGTCGCGAACCTGTGGCTGATGCCATCGGCGAACTGGGCGAACGCGACGCTTTGCATCCGTTGCGCGCAGGACGCCGACGCGCGGCGAGCGTATGTCGCCCGCTACGCGCCGCTGCGAATCGTCGGCGACTATCTCAACCGCAATCTCCCGGACGCCCGGGTGGGATTCTTCGTTCTCAATGCGGCGGGCGCGAGCGGCTTCGTCGGCTATTCGCGCGCCGCGAACTGGCACGACAATCCGGTGTTCCGCGACATCACCGCGGCGACCACGAGCGATGACGTGGCGGCGATCGTGCGCCGCTTCCGGCTCACCCACGCGGTATTCGTCGATCGCTCCGATAACCCGTTCGACCGCGTGCTGATCGAGTACCGCGACCGGGAGACGACACCGGTGGCGCGCATCGGGAACTACGTGATCACGGCCATACGCGCGAACGATGCGCGCGCGGCGTCGGCGGCAGCGCCGCCGCGTTAGCCCGCCTGCGGGTCGCCGGCCAGCGCCGGTTCGGCGCAAAGCGGCGTGCGCGGCACGTTCTGGATGTCGAACTGGAGCGCACCGAGCAGGAGCTGCACGCCGACAAGCACGGGCAGTGCGGCGAGCATGACGGCACCCGACGTCGTCGGGAATCCGGACACCGACGAATTGATCCACTTCGTCACGCCGTATGCGCCGCCGAGCGACAGCAGCAGCAGACCCGACGCGAGCTGCAGCGTTCCCGCGTTGAAATCGCGCAGGAAGTACGAATAGAAGATGCGCTTGACCGTTGCCGCCACGTACTTGACCGGGAAATCGCGCAGCACGCGGCCGATGCGCAAGTTGCTCGACTCGTCGGCGTAGCGGGCGCGCAGCGGCACGTCGCGAACGACGGCGCGCACGGTATACAGGCGAAAGAGCATGTCCGACTCGAAGAAGTAGCCGCTGTCGATTTTCGCAAGCGGCAGCGCTTCGAGCGCGATGCGGTGAATGGCCGTGTACCCGTTGGTCGGGTCCATGACGTTCCAGTAGCCGCTCGAGATCTTGTTGACGAGCGACAGGAGGGCGTTGCCGAGCAGGCGCACCCGCGGCATGTCCTGCAGCAGCGCGAAGTCGTAGAAACGATTGCCCTTCGCGTAATCGGCCGCGCCCATGGCGACCGGCGCGACGATGCGGCTCATCTGTGCCGGGTCCATCTGCCCGTCGCCGTCGATCTTGACGACGATTCGTGCGCCGTCGGCGAGCGCGGCCCGGTAGCCGGTCACGACAGCCGCGCCCACACCGAGATTGCGCTCGTGCCGCAGCACCCGCACGCGGTCATCCACGAGCGATTTTTCGACGAGATCGCCGGTGCCTTCCGGACATCCGTCGTCGACGACGTAGATTCGCGAGACGTTGGCGTCGATTCGCGACAGGACGTCGAGGATCTGCCGGCGTGTTCGATAACACGGAATGACGACGGCGATCATCCGGACGACGCGGTGGAAGCAACCACGACGCCGACGACGATGAGGGCGCCGCCCATCAGCGTGCGCAATGCGAGCGGCTCGCCGAGCGCGAAATGCGCGAAGAGCGGCGTGATGACGAACGCAAGCGAAAAGATCGAGTAGGCGGCAACGAGCGGGACGAAGCGAAGCACGAAGACCCAGGCAACCGTCGCGATCGCGTAGATGGCGAGCGCCGCCAGCATCGGCAGCGACAGGAAGCTTCGCAGCGTCGCCCACGACCAGCCGTCGACGCGCCACGCGAGCGCGGCCACCTTGAACAGCACCTGTCCGACCGCAAGCAGCGCAACGCAGCCGAGCGTGAGCATGAACCAGCGCAGCGGCACTGGTTCACCGGGCATCGGTCATGGCGGCCCGGGAGTGCGCACGCGCCGTGCACGCGCGAGCATCCACGCCGACACGGCGTAGCCGGACAGTCCGTAGGCGACGAATGCGGCGAACAGCACGAGTGGCGGCTGCCAGGACAGGAGCGCCACGAGCAGGACGATCAGGAAGATCGCCACGAACGGCACGCTCCGCTTGAGGTTGATCGTCTTGAAGCTGTAGTACTTGAGGTTGCTGACCATCGTCAGGCCGGCGAACAGCGTCACCGCCCACGCAAGCCAGCGCAGCGCGTCCGGATCGTAGCCGAGATCGTCGATCACCCAGACGAAACCGGCGACGAGCGCCGCAGCCGACGGGCTCGGCAGGCCCGTGAAATAGCGCTTGTCGGCGACCTCGAGCAGCGTGTTGAAGCGCGCAAGACGCAGCGCGGCGCCGGCAACGTAGACGAACGCGGCAATCCAGCCGAGCTTGCCGAGGTCGCGCAGCACCCACTCGTACATGACCAGCGCCGGTGCCGCGCCGAAGCTCACCATGTCGGCGAGGCTGTCGAATTCGGCGCCGAATGCGCTCTGCGTGCGCGTCATCCGCGCAACCCGGCCGTCGAGGCCGTCCAGCACCATCGCGACGAAGATCGCGATGGCTGCCTGGTCGAAGTTCACGTTCATCGCCTGCACGATCGCGTAGAAGCCGGCGAACAGCGCGGCCGTCGTGAACAGGTTCGGCAGCAGGTAGATGCCGCGCCTGCGCACGCGGTTCTTCAGCAGCCGCCGCTCGCTTTGCAGGTCGTCGTCATCGATCATGGATTAAGGGCTCGCGGAGGCCTCAACTCGGCAACGATCGACTGCGTCGCATAGACCTTGTCGCCGACGGTGGCGCGCGGGATCGCATCGGGCGGGAGATACAGGTCGACGCGGGAGCCGAAGCGGATGAACCCGTAACGCTGTCCGCGCATCAGCCGGTCGCCGGCTTTCACGTAACAGAGGATGCGCCGCGCGATCAGTCCCGCAATCTGCACGCAGGTCACCTCGACGCCTGCCGGCGTGACGAGCCGCAACGCGTTGCGCTCGTTGTCGCTCGACGCCTTCTCCAGCGCGGCGTTCACGAACGTGCCCGGGTGATACCACGTCTGCGCGACGTCGGCATCGACGGGGCTGCGGTTCGAATGCACGTTGAACACGTTCATGAACACGCTGATCAACAGCGCGTCGCGATCGAGGTAGGGATCGCGCGCGTTACCGATGCGCACGACGCGTCCGTCGGCAGGCGACAGCACGGCATTCGGCGCGCCAGGCACGATTCGCGGCGGGTCGCGGAAGAACTGCAGGATGAACAGGAACGCGACCCAGGCAAGCGCGGCGAGCGCCCACCACGACGCGAGCGACAGCACGAGCGCAATGACGAAGGCGCCGGCGACGAACGGCCAGCCTTCACGCGCGATGATCGGATGCGGATAGCCGGTCACTGGCAGCGGCAATCACGCGCGGCGCACGCGCTGCGCGGGCCCGGTTGGCAGGATGCCGCGGCCCATGCCGTCACTTCGGGATCGCGTCGTCGATGCGCTTTTCCTGCTCGATCGCGCCCTGCTTCACCATGTCCTGCACGCCTTTCGCGCGCTCGATCGCATTGCGCGGCGTGATCGTCGCTGCCTGCTCGGTCTCGTTCGCGCCCGGCGCGGCTGCATGCCGCGGCTTGTCGGAATCGTCGAACAGGCCGTACGCCTTGAGCGCCGTCCGCGCCGACAGGGCGACGATGACGAGCGCCAGCAGGATCAGCACGAGGCCGACCCAGCCGC
>DASSVX010000126.1:0-2800 GCA_035705655.1 Casimicrobiaceae bacterium | reverse complement strand
CTCGCGCATGGCCATTTCGGCACTGCAACGCGTGCGTGGACATAGTGTGAACAGGCCCTAATGCCCATTCCCATCACCGAGCTCTCGGTCTGATAGTCGCCAGCCGCAGTTGCTGCTGGCTCGCACACGCTGAACATCACGCCGTCGCGAGCTCGGTCCGCGTAACCTCGCGCGCCGGCGCAAGCGACCTTCCCATCGCCTCCGCCACCGCGCCCAAACGCTTCATCAGCGTCGCGAACTCATCGATCGACAGCGCCTGATCGGCGTCGCACCATGCCTCCGCCGGGCAGGGATGCACTTCGATCAGCAAACCATCGGCGCCTGCGGCAATGGCCGCGCACGACAGCGCCGGCACCATCCACGCCTTGCCGCCCGCATGCGACGGATCGATGATCACCGGCAGGTGGGTCTCCTTCTTCAATACCGCGACCGCCGTGACGTCGAGCACGTTGCGATACGCTGTCTCGAACGTGCGGATGCCGCGCTCGCACAGCATGATCCGGTGATTGCCGCCGGCGGCGACATATTCGGCAGCCATCAGCCATTCGCTGATCGTGGCACTCATGCCACGCTTCAGGATCACCGGCACGTTCACCTTGCCGACTTCCTTCAGCAAGTCGAAGTTCTGCATGTTGCGCGTGCCGATCTGGATCACGTCGACGCCGTGCTCGAGGAACGTGTCGAGCATGCGCACGTCCATCAGCTCGGTGACGATCGGCAGGTCGTGACGCGCGGCGGCGTCCTTCAGCATGGTCAACCCCTCGACGCCCTTGCCTTGGAAGGTGTAAGGGCTGGTGCGCGGCTTGAACGCCCCGCCGCGCATCAGTCGGGCACCGGCCGACGCGACGCCCGCCGCCGCCGCCTGCATCTGCGGCACCGTCTCCACCGAGCATGGTCCGGCGATCACCTGCACTTCGTTGCCGCCGATGCGCGCACCGCATACGTCGACGATCGTGCTCGCCTTGTGCCATTCGCGCGCAACGAGCTTGTAGGGCTTCAGTATGTGCAGCGACCGTTCGACGCCCGGGAGCGGATCGAACATCTCGGGATCGAGCTTGCGCTCGTCGCCGATCGCGCCTATGAGCGTGCGCTCGGTGCCGCGGGAAATATGGACGTCGAGTCCATGCGCGCGAATCTTGGCTTCGACGGCGGCGATCTCCGCATCGCCGGCGTCGGGTTGCATCACGATGATCATCGTCTACTCCTTCAGTGATGGGGCTTGCAAAAACAAATCGGGCGGCCCTTTTGGAGCCGCCCGATCGATGTATTCCTGTGTGTCTGCTTGCTACGGTCGCGTGCGGCCCTCGGCGTGTCCGAAGTAAAAATAGACGTAGGCCGACCAGGCACCGGTCAGCGGCGGTTGCGACGCGAGGAGAACCAATTCAGACCTCATGCGGCGCAGTCTAGCACGCGGCGCGCGGCCCCTGGCAAGGGCCATCGGTCGGGAGACTCGCCGTGGCGCGGCGACGGGACCAGAATAGCGACACCATTTCGCGGAGACACTTTCGATGTCCGCACTCGTGTTCCACATGATCGGCGGCGCACCCGATCCCGTCGCGCCTTTCAGTCACGCGGTGGAAGCCGACGGCTGGGTGTTCCTGACCGGGCAGATGCCGTTCACGACGTCGTCGAACACATCTGCGTACCCCGACACGATCGAGGCACAGACGCACCAGGTGATGCAGAACCTCCGCGCCGTGCTGCAGGGCTGTGCGCTCGGGCTCGAACACGTCGTGTCGGTGCGTATCTTCCTGCGTCATTTCGACGAGCACTACGAGCGAATGAACGCGACGTACGCGAGCTACTTTCCAGCCGACAGGCGGCCGGCGCGGACCTGCGTCGGCGTGACGGGGCTTGCACGCGGCGCACTCGTCGAGATCGACATGATCGCGCGTCGCTGACGAAATCGGGGTCAGAGCCGTAATTAACTACTGCGCCGGAACTATTACGGCTCTGACCCCGATTTCGATCGCGGCGTCGATGGATTCTGGTTGCGCCAGCTCTCGATCTCGCGTTCGATCGCCTCGGCGACGTAGCCGCGCACGAGCTCGCCGAGCTCACGGTTGATCGTCTCGATCAGTTGTGCGCTGGCACGCTCGACGATCGGCGACAGCCGCGCGCCGAGTTGCTCGCGCAGTCCGGTGTCGGTGAACAGATCGAGCCGCTGCAGCACCTGCATCCGGATTTCCTCGGCAAGCGCATCCCACTCGTGACCGCCGGCGGCAGGCGTCGATGCACCGAAGTTCGCGGGGATCGGCGCCGATGGCGCCGCCGTAGCTCGTGCAGGCTCGGCGGGAGGTGGAATCTCGAGGATGAAATCGTCGTCGAGGAACGGTACCCGCGGTTCGCCGGGCACGGCACCGATTTGCTGCACCGGCGCTTCGCCGGTGTCGGGTGCGCTCAAATCGACATCGGCCTCGCGCTCGAGCACGGCCGGGGGCGGCAACTCGGCCGCGGCAACCTCGGCTTCGGCCGCCGACGCCGGGAACGCGTCGCCCAACTCGGCGCCGATGTCTCGCGCCTCGATGGGCGGCTCGCCGGGGGGCCAATCGAGCACGGCATCGGTCAGCACCGGCAGGTCGCCGAGCGTATCGAGCGGCATCGGATCGGTCGCGGCGGTTTCGGCGGTTTCGGCGGCTTCCGCGGCGCGATCGGCGTCGCCCGGCCGCTCGAGCATGATGGGATCGGCGGGCGCTTGTGTGTTCGCGAGAATCACCGTCGGGGCGAGCGACGATTCGCCCGCGTCGAGCGAATCGGTCAATGTGGGGACGTCGCCCGCGGGACCCTTGCCACGTTTTCG
>DASSVX010000125.1:0-13096 GCA_035705655.1 Casimicrobiaceae bacterium | reverse complement strand
CACCGCCCGCGCAGACCCGCAAGGAAGTCTTGGCCAAGCCGCGCCCCGTGCGACCCGCTGCAAACCACCCGTGGAGAACAACGCCGATCGGAGCATTAAGCCCTGAATTCGTGGTTCGATCCTGATTGCAACATGAACCCGTACCGGACATTTCTACTTTGCCCGGAACCGGACATTTCTACTTTGCCTTGACACCCGGTGAGGAATTCGGTGAGGAACCCGGTGAGGAACCCATGACGATGGATCGAGCGCGGCGGTTCTTTGGAATGTACGTCGATGGCGGCTACCGGCCGGCGCAGTCGGGCAACGTGCTCGCTGTCGAGAACCCGAAGGATCGCAGCGTCGTCGCCGAGGTCGCGGAAGGCGCCGCGGTCGACATCGATGCGGCGGTCGCTGCGGCACGCAACGCATTACCGGGCTGGTCTTCGCTATCGGGCGCGCAGCGCGGTGACCTGATGCACCGGGCAGCCGATGCGCTTGCGCGTCGCCTGGCGGAACTCGTGGACGTCGAGATCGACCAGACCGGCCGACCGCGTTGCGAGATGTCGGCGCAACTCGCGCGCCTGCCGGAATGGTTCCGGTATTTCGGCGCCGTGGCACGCACGCATGAGGACACGGTGCCTCCGTTCGGCGGCGACTTCCTGAACTACACGAAGCGCGTGCCGCTCGGCGTGGTCGGTCATATCACGCCGTGGAATCATCCGCTGCTGATCCTGACCAAGAAGGTCGCGCCGTCGATGGCGGCGGGCAACACGATGGTCGTGAAGCCCAGCGAGCTCGCACCGATCACCGCGCTGCTCCTCGGCGAGGTGCTGAAGGAGGCCGGCATTCCCGATGGTGTCTACAACGTGGTGCCCGGCTTCGGTCCCAGCGCGGGTCTGGCACTCGCCGCGCATCCGCACATTCGCAAGATCGACCTGACGGGCGGGACACCGACGGGCAAGGCGCTCGCCGCTATCGCCGGGGCGAACCTCACACGCATCTCGGCGGAGCTCGGCGGCAAGGCTGCGGTGATCGTCTTTCCCGATATCGCGATCGACCGCGCGGTGGCGGCAGCGCTCTTCGCCGCGTTCATCGCCAGCGGACAGACGTGCGTCCAGGGCGCGCGCCTGCTCGTGCACCGATCGATACACGACGCCGTGGTGCGCGAGCTCGTGCAGCGCGCGCAGGCGATTCGCCTCGGCGACCCGCGCGATGCCCGCACGCAGATGGGACCGCTGATATCGGCACGGCAGCGCGACGTCGTCGAGCAGTACGTCCGCATCGGCGTCGACGAAGGCGCGACGCTGGCCGCGGGGGGCCGGCGACCTCGAGGGTTGCCGTTCGAGGCGGGCTACTACTATCTGCCGACCGTATTCACGAACGTGACCGGCGCCATGCGCATCGCCCAGGAGGAAATCTTCGGACCGCTGGTCTGCGTGATTGCGTTCGACACCGAAGAGGAGGCCGTCGCGCTCGCGAATGGCACCGCGTACGGATTGGCGGCCAGCGTGTGGACGCGCGATCTCGCGCGTGCCCACCGCGTCGCCGGCGCCCTCGAATGCGGCGTCACCTGGATCAACGATCATCACCGCATCGATCCGGCTTCGCCATGGGGCGGGTTCAGGATGAGCGGGCTCGGTCGTGAAAACGGGCTCGTCGCGTACGAGGACTACACGCAGATCAAGAACGTGATCGTGAATCTGTGCGATGCGCCCTTCGACTGGTACGCCGGCGACGGCGCGCCCGCGCGCTATAGCTGAAAGGGGAGGCGGCGGCCTCGTGCGACGCGTAGCGAACGTGGCAAGCGGCCGGGCCGCTATCGCCGTGCGGCACGCGGCGCGGCCTGCGCATCGGCAGGCGCGAAGACGGTCCGCCGCGGCACGAACCATGTCGCAAGCATCGTCAGCGTGCCGAACACGGCAAGTGCTGCGAAGACGTGCGTGAGGCCCGCGCCGAGCGCGGCCTGCAGCGCTGCGCGTTGCGCCGGCGGGAGCGCGACGGCGTCGGCGCTATCGAACATGCGGCGCACCGTGTCGAGCGAGGCGAGGCCCGCGCCGGGTCCGTTGAAGTGGCTGCTGAGGCTCGCATTGAGGACGGCGCCGAGTGCTGCCGCGCCGAATGTGCTGCCCAGCATGCGCGAGAAAATGTTGGACGCGGTTGCGCTGCCGCGCTGCGCCCACGGCACGCTCGCCTGGATGAGAATGATGAACGTCGTATTGAGCAGCCCCATGCCGAAACCGACGATGAACGCACCGGCACCCACGCGGATCGGCCCCACACCCGAGGGCATGGTCGCGAGCATCAGCGCGCCCGCGAAAAGCACGCCGCCGCCAAGACGCGCCGTGCCGCGCGCCTCGAGCGCTCTAAGGAACCGTCCCGACAATGTCGACGCGAGCGGCCAGCCGACGGACATGGCGGTCAGCGCGAATCCCGCGACGATGGCCGAGCGGCCGAGGACGCCCTGCACGTAGATCGGCACGAACGACGTCACGCCGATGATCGCGGCGCCGGCGAAAAGCGAGCTCACGTTGACGCTCGCGGTCAGTCGCGCGCGCCACAACGCGAAATCGATCATCGGCTCGGGTGCGCGCCGTTCGCGCGCGACGTAGAGCCCGAGCGCAACGGCGAACAGCGCGACGAGCAGCAGCGTCGGCAGCGACCGCCACGGCCAGTCGACGCCGCCTTCCATGACGGCCACGAGCAGTGCGCAGATCGCGACGCAGAAGAGCGCGACGCCGACGTAGTCGATCGCATGCGGCCGGTGGCCGACGTCTTCGCGCAGGAAGAGCGACAGACCGACGATCGTGAGCAGTCCGACGGGCACGTTGATCCAGAAGATCCAGTGCCACGACAGCACCTCGACGATGAGTCCGCCGGCAAGCGGGCCGACGATGGCGGCGAATCCCCAGACGCTCGACAGCCAGCCCTGCACGCGCGGACGCTCCTGCGGTGTGTACAAATCGCCGACGATCGTCGCCGCCACCGGCTGGATCGATCCCGCACCGAGTCCCTGCAACAGCCGGAAGGCGATCAGCGCCGGCATCGACCACGCGAGGCCGCACAGCGTCGACCCGATGAGAAAGACGACGATGCCGCCGATCAGCACCGGACGGCGACCGTACAGGTCGGCGAGCTTGCCGAACACGAGGATCGTCGATGCCTGCGTCAGCAGGAAGCCCGAGAACACCCATGTGTAGAGCGAGAAGCCGCCCAGCTTGCCCACGATCTGCGGCAGTGCGGTGGCGACGATCGTGACTTCGACCGCCGCCATGAAAAGCGCGAGCATGACGCACGCGAGAACGACGCGACGGCGGGGTGACACGCCGGTCGGCGCGCGCACGGAACGGGGAGACACCGATCTATTGTGCATGAACGCGCTGCGCACGTGCCGGTCGCAGCGTCCACGCACAGGTCGCGGCCAGCAGCGCGGCCGCGCCCGACGCGCCGAACACGATCCCCGGATCGTAGCGCTCGAGCAGCAGCCCGCCGAGCGCGTTGCCGGCACCGATGCCGCTGACGATGCACGTCGCCGACCAGGTGAACGCCTCGGTCGCATAGCGCGCCGGTGCATACGACGAGATCAGCAGCGTGACGATCGTCAGCGTCGGCGCGATGCACAGTCCGGCGATGAACGCGACGACTGCGAGCAGCCCGGCCGACGCGATGAGGCCCTGCACTGCGAGCGGCAGCACGAGCAGCGCAACCGCCAGCCGAAGCTGGCGCTCGCGTGCGAGGGCGATGTGCAGGCCGCCGTACACGAGTCCGCCCGCCGCACTGCCGATGGAGTTCGCCGCAATCAACAGGCCCGCAAGCGGCGGCCGGTGCACCTTCACGGCGAAGCCGGGGTAGGCGACCTCCAGCAGGCCGAGCCCGAGTGTCAGCAGGAACGTCGTCGCATAGACGGCGATGAGCCGCGGCTCGGTCAGCGGCCCGAGCAGCCGCCGTTGCGCGTGCGGGTCGTGATGCCAGTAGCGAAGCGCGGGCGATGCGACGAACGTCGGTACCGCGATCGACATGAAAACGAATGCCGCGCCAAAGGCAACGGCCGGCGAGCCGATCGCCAGCAGCAGCGCGATCAGCGCCGGGCCCGCGGTGAACGAAAACTCGATGAGCACGCCGTCGAGCGCAAACGCGACGCGGCGCGCCGACTCGTCGTCGAAGCGGTGACGCCACATCGTGCGCGTCAGCACGCTGATCGGCGGCGAGAAGGCGCCCGCGACGCCGGCGACGATCCACAGCGTCGGCGTAGGAAGCGCAAGCGGCTTCGCGAGCCACAGCACGAGCAGCGCCGCGGGACACACGATGCCCGTGACGAGCAGCGCCACGCGGGGTCCGTGGCGGTCGATGAAGCGGCCGATGAGCGGGGCCGTTATGGCCGATGCGCCGAGATAGGCGCCGACTGCGGCGCCTGCTGCTGCGAACGAGCCCGTCAGCGCCCGCACGTGCAGCAGCATCGCGAGCGTCACCGTGCCGAGCGGCATCCGCGCGAGCACGGCCATCGCGAGGAGGCGCGACACATCGGGCAGCCGGAAGAACCACGCGTATTGCGCGGCGGCCGCGCGGAAAATCGGGGTCAGAGACGACTTTCGCCGCAAGTGTCCCGGATTCCGGCATCGCGAAAAAAAGTCGTCTCTGACCCCACTTTTCAGTAGACGACCTGGACGTTCTCGGGCGCGAGCCATTCGCGCAGTCGCTCGATCAGCGCGTCGTCGGGCGTCACGCGCCACGATTCGGGCAGGTCGACCTCGCCGCCGACGCGCGCGTTGGCGTAGCGGACGGTGACCGGCAGCGTGCCCGAACGGAACGGACGCAGAATCTCCTCGAGGCGATCTGCCGACGCATTGCCGTTGCACGCGATGCGCAGACCCTTCGCCCAGCGCTTGCGCACGCCGCCGAGGTCGTAGATGTTCTCGGCAACGATGCGCAGGCCCTGCGCCTCGCCGTCGTCGGTCATGCGCTGCATCACGCGTATTTCCATGACCACGAGCTGGTCCTCGCGCAGCAGCGCGCGGGCGGTGTCGAACGTCTCGTTGTAGACCATCACTTCCGCGCGGCCCTTGCCGTCGTCGAGCGTGACGAACGCCATCTTGCCGCGCCGGCTCGTCTGCACGCGCAGCGCCGTGACGATCCCGGCGACGAGCACGCGCTCGTTCTTCGGCTGCAGGCTCGAAAGCGCGGTGCGCACGATCGTTGCAAGCTCGGCGGCGTGCGCGTTGAACGGATGCCCGGAAAGATAGAAGCCGAGCGACGCCTTCTCATGCACGAGCCGCTCGGTTTCGGTCCAGTCGCGCATCGGCGGTCCGGCTTGCAGAGGCGGCGCGACGTCTTCGCCGAACAGCGACACCTGCGACGCCGTCGCCGCCGCACGCTCACCGGCATCGAGAGCGAGACCGACCGAAGCGAAAAGCGCTGCACGGTGCGTGTCGATTGCGTCGAATGCGCCGGCGCGCACCAGCGCCTCGACGACGCGCCGGTTGACGAGGCGCTTGTCGACGCGGCGGCAGAACTCGAACAGATCGGTGAACGCGCCGTCCGTCGCGCGTGCGGCGACGATCGCCTCGATGGCCGCGCTGCCCGTGCCCTTGATCCCGCCCAGTCCGTAGCGGATGCGGCGCGCGTCGACCGGCTCGAAACGGTAACCGGATGCGTTGACATCGGGCGGCAGGACCTCGAGTCCCTGCGCGATCGCGTCGTCGTAGAGCGTCTTCAGCTTGTCGGTGTCGTCCATCACGAGCGACAGGTTCGCCGCCATGAACGCCGCCGGGTGATGCGCCTTGAAGTACGCGGTCTGGTAGGCGACGAGCGCGTACGCGGCCGAATGCGACTTGTTGAAGCCGTAGCCGGCGAACTTTTCCATCAGGTCGAAGAGCTGCGCGGCCTTGGCGCGCGCGAGCCCGTTCTTCTCGGCGCCGGCGACGAAGATGTCGCGGTGCTGCGCCATCTCCTCGGGCTTCTTCTTGCCC
This sequence comes from Casimicrobiaceae bacterium, assembly GCA_035705655.1. Lineage (GTDB taxonomy): Bacteria > Pseudomonadota > Gammaproteobacteria > Burkholderiales > Casimicrobiaceae > VBCG01. Next base: position 7,151 of record DASSVX010000125.1, on the reverse strand, counting down.
ATCGCGCGACGAAGCAGGTCGGCGTTGCCGAGCGTGTAGCCGCCGATCACCTGCGCGATCTGCATCACCTGTTCCTGGTAGACCATCACGCCGTACGTCGGCTCGAGGATCGGCGCGAGCCGCGGATCGAGATATTCGACGCGCTCGCGGCCGCTCTTGCGCGCGTTGTAGTCGGGGATGAGCTCCATCGGTCCCGGCCGATACAGCGCGACCAGCGCGATGATGTCCTCGAAGCGCGTCGGCTGCGCCTGCTTGACGAGATCGCGCATGCCGCGCGATTCGAACTGGAACACCGCCGCCGTGTTCGCCTTGCGGAAGACGTCGAAGGTCGACGCGTCGTCGAGCGGCAGCGTGTCGAGCGCGATCGTCGCACCGGGATCGAGCTTGCGAATGTAGCGCAGCGTCCAGTCGAGAATCGTCAGCGTGGTCAGGCCCAGGAAGTCGAACTTGACGAGACCGATCGCCTCGACGTCGTCCTTGTCGAACTGCGACACCGGCGCCTGCGCGCCCGGCTGCACGTACAGCGGACAGAAATCGGTCAGCTTCCCGGGCGCGATCAGCACGCCGCCCGCGTGCATGCCGACGTTGCGCGGCAGGCCTTCGAGCTCGCAGGCGAGCGACAGCAGCTCGCGCACCTCTTCCTCGTCGGCCTCGCGCTGGTCGAGAAGCGGCTCGACCTCGCGCGCATAGATCACGTTGGATTCGGATTCGCCGCTGCGCCGGCGCAGCGTGACCGTCTTGCCGGGCTGGAACGGGATCAGCTTGGCGATGCCGTCGACGAACGAATACGGCAGGTCGAGCACGCGCCCGACATCGCGCACGGCCGCCTTCGCCGCCAGCGTGCCGAACGTCGCGATCTGCGACACCGACTCGGCGCCGTACTTGTGCTTCACATAATCGATGACGCGATCGCGGCCGTCCTGGCAGAAGTCGATGTCGAAGTCGGGCATCGAGATGCGATCGGGATTCAGGAACCGCTCGAACAGCAGCGCGTAGCGCAGTGGATCGAGATCGGTGATGCCGAGCGAATACGCGACCAGCGATCCTGCACCCGATCCGCGCCCCGGACCCACCGGCACGCCGTTGGACTTGGCCCAGTTGATGAAATCGGCGACGATCAGGAAGTAGCCTGAGAAGCCCATCTGCACGATCGTCTTCGCTTCGAACCCGAGGCGCGCGACGTATTCGGGACGCCGCCGCTCCCGCTCGGCGGCGTCGGGATAGAGCTGTTCGAGCCGGCGCTCGAGGCCGCCCGCCGCTTCGGCGCGCAGATGATCGTCGAGCGACATGCCGGCGGGCGTCGGAAACTGCGGCAGATGATTCTTGCCGAGCGGAATCGTCAGGTTGCAGCGGGTGGCGATCGCAACGCTGTTCGCCAGCGCTTCGGGCAGGTCGGCGAATTTTTCGGCCATCTGCGACTGCGTCAGGAAATACTGCTCTGCCGTGAAGCGGCGCGGGCGGCGGCTGTCGGAAAGCGTGTGTCCTTCGGCGATGCACACGCGCGCCTCGTGCGCGCGAAAATCGTCGGCCGTCAGGAACTGGATCGGATGCGTCGCGACGATCGGTATGCCGACGCTGTCGCCGAGCGCGACCGTCGCCTGAACCAGCGCTTCGCAGTCGGCGTGCCCCGCGCGCTGCACCTCGAGCGCGTAGCGCTGCGGGAACCAGCCGGCCCATTCGCGTGCAAGACGCTTCGCCGCGTCGAGGTCGCCCTGCAGCAGCGCCTGCCCGACGTCGCCGTCGCGCGCGCCCGACAACGCGATCAGCCCGCCGGTGCCCTCGTCGAACCAGGCGCGATCGAGCTCGGCGCGTCCGCGATGCTGATGCGTGAGGTACGCACGCGAAAGCCAGGTGCAAAGCTTGAGATAGCCGTCGCGGCTCGCCGCAAGCAGCAGGACGCGCGACGGCTGCTCGGGCTCGCGCGCATTGGAGATCCACGCATCGCAGCCGGCGATCGGCTTGACGCCGCGGGCGCGTGCCGCGCGATAGAACTTGACGAGCCCGAACTGGTTCGCAAGATCGGTGAGCGCCAGCGCGGGCATGCCGTCGGCCAACGCCGCGTCGATCGCATCGTCGATGCGCACCGCGCCGTCGGCGACCGAGTACTCGCTATGCAGGCGCAGGTGGACGAAGCCGGGTGATGACATGAGATGCAGCAGCGAGCGATGCTAGAATTCTACTCTGCCAACATCGCCGATCCGGTCTTGACGTTCGTCAGCGCAGCGCATTTGCCGCAGCCGATTGCACGACGATTGCGCGTGCGCGGCATGCTGTGCGCAATCGGCGTCGCGCTCGTTGCCGCCGGTTGCGCAACCGCACCCTTCGGGCCATCGGAGCCGCCCGCGGCAGCGCCCCCGTTGCCACGCAACGCCGAGCCGCCGCCGCCTTCGGTCAATCTGTCGGGATTTCCCTTGCCCTACCGGCAGGGCTACGCCGACGGTTGCGCAAGCGTGAGCGGCGCCGAGCGCAAGGATGCCGCGCGCTTCGGCGGCGATCCTAACTACCGGATGGGCTGGCAGGACGGGCTCGCGCTTTGCCGACGCAAGTAGCGATCAAGCCGGCGACGTCGCATTTCCTCGACGTTCGCGGCGAGCGCCATCATGTGCAGACGTGGGGCGAGCCCGGGTGGCCGCGTCTCGTGCTTCTGCACGGCTGGATGGACGTCGGCGCGTCGTTCCAGTTCCTGGTCGACGCGCTTGCGCGCGACTGGTATGTGATCGCGCCCGACCTGCGCGGATTCGGCCGCTCGGCATGGCAGCCGCAGGGCTACTGGTTCTACGACTATTTCGCCGATCTCGAGGCCTTGCTCGCGCACTACGTCGCCGATGCGCCCGCGCGCCTCGTCGGCCACAGCCTGGGCGGCAACATCGCGATGGGTTATGCGGGCGTGCGGCCCGACCGCGTGCAGCGCGTTGTTTCGCTCGAAGGCTTCGGCATTCCGGCCGAAGCGCCCGCCACGGCATCGCGCAAGCTGGCGAAGTGGCTCGACGCGATCGCCGATCCGCCGTCGTTTCGCACGTATGCCAGCATCGACGCGGTTGCCGACAGGCTGCAGAAGAAGAATCGGCGCCTGCCGCGCGACAAGGCCGACTTTCTTGCGCAACGGTGGGCGGCGTCGTTTCCCGACGGCCGCGCCGAGCTCGTCTCCGATCCGCGCCACAAGCTGCCGTTCCCGCACGTCTATCGAATGGACGAGATCGTCGCGATGTGGCGCGACATCAGCGCGGCGGTGCTGTGGGTCGCCGCCGAGGATTCGGAAATCCCGCGCTGGCTCGCGAGCCATCCCGAGGGCGAGGCGGGCGCCGATGGTCTCGACGAGGTGCGCCGGCGCATTGCGCATGTGCCGGGCGCCGCGCTTGCGACGGTTGCCGATGCAGGCCACATGCTGCACCACGATCAGCCGGCCCGCGTGGCGGCGGTGATCGAGCCCTTTCTCGCCGGCGATTGAAAATGCGCGTCAGCGTGCATTCGCGCCGCGCGGCGTATGCGGCGCTCGGCGTGCTCACGCTCATGTGGGGCCTCAACTGGATCGCGATGAAGGGCGCGCTTCTGCACGCGGACCCGCTCACGTTCAATGTGCATCGGACGTGGCTCGCCATGGTCGTGCTGCTCGCCGTTCTCATCGGGCGCAGGCGCCACTTCTGGCCGCATAGCTGGCGCGCCGTCGTCATCACGGCGTTCTTCCAGACGACGATCAATTTCGGCGCAACGACGATGGCGGTTGCCGGCGGCGGTGCGGGACGCACGTCGGTGCTCGTGTTCACGATGCCGTTCTGGACGCTGCTGATCGCGTGGCCGGTGCTGCACGAGCGCGTGCGAGGGATGCAGCTCGCGGCGATCGCGTTCGCTTTCGCCGGGCTGCTGCTCGTGGTCGAGCCGTGGGCGTGGCAAGGCCATCTCGCCCCCAAGCTGTGGGCGGTGCTGTCCGGCTTCGGCTGGGCCGCGGGCACCGTCGCGATGAAGCACTTCCAGCGCGAGCGCCATTTCGACATGCTGAGCTTCATCACCTGGCAGATGGTGCTCGGCGTGATCCCGCTCAGCTTCCTGCCGTGGATGTTCGACGCGCCGCCGACGCAGTGGAGCGTGACGCAGGTCGCGCTGCTCTTCTACGTGGGCGTGATTGCAACGGCCGGCGGTTTCCTGATCTGGATGGCGGTGCTTCGCTGGCTTCCCGCGGGCACGGCCTCGCTCAACATGTTCGCGGTGCCGGTCATTGCGCTCCTGTCGTCGATGGCGGTCTTCGGCGAGCGGCTGGCCGCGAACGAATGGGCCGGCATCGCGCTGATCGGCGTGGGGCTCGGACTCATCACCGCGCACGCGCTCGCCGGCGGCCGGCCCCGCGACCCGCTGCCCGCCACGCCGACGCCCGTCGATGGCGGGTAGCGGTTGCCACGCCGTCCGCGCGGACCACGCGCGATAGCGATATTGAGCGCGAGTGCGCCGCTCCGAGTGCGCCGCTCCGAGTGCGCCGCTCCGAGTGCGCCGCCAATGATAATGGTTATTATTTACATTCAACGATTCCTTTGCTATGCTCGCCGCACGGACTGCCTCTTCCGGCGGTCCACTCGATAAGGAGCTTTTTCGTATGAACCGGCTGCTCGCCATGGGGTGCGGGTCCCTGATCGCACTAGCGGTCTTCGCTGCCGCGCCCGCGCTCGCCGCGGACGAGGCGCCGATCAAGCTCGTCGCGCGCGATGGCGTGTTCACGCCGGCGTTGATCGAGGTGCCTGCCGGCAAGCGCGTGCGTCTCGAGGTAAGCAACGAAGGCAAGACCGCGATGGAATTCGAAAGCCGCGATCTCAAGCAGGAAAAGGTGATTCCGCCGGGTGGCAAGGCGACGCTCACGATCAACGCGATGAAGCCCGGCGAATACCGGTTCTTCGATGAATTCCACGAAAAGACCGGGCAGGGCCGGTTCGTCGTGAAATAGCTCGAGCAAGCATCGACGGCCATGGGCAACGCACTTTTCATCGTCTGGCGCGAATCGGCCGAAGCCATGCTGGTCGTCGGCATCCTGTACGCGTGGCTGCGGCAGCGGCCCGACGCGGCCATCGGCATGCGCTACCTGTGGGGCGGCGTTGCCGCAGGTGCGGCGCTGGCGCTCATCCTTGCGCTGATCATGCTCGGCATCGCGTCGTCGCTGTCGGGCAATGCACTCGATTACTTCCAGCTCGCGATCATGCTGGTCGCGTCGGGCCTGATCGTGCAGATGGTGTTCTGGATGCGCAAGCACGGCCGCACGTTCAAGAAGGATCTCGAGTCGAGCATGGCGCGCAACGCCAGTGCCGCGAACTGGTGGGGGCTGCTGATCGTCGTTGCGCTTGCCGTCGGCCGCGAGACCGCGGAAACCGTGGTCTTCCTCTATGGTCTCGGCGCCGAAAAGGGCGGCATCGCCAATCTGCCGATCGTGCTGGTGCTCGGGCTTGCCGCGGCATTCGCGACGTTCTGGCTGCTGCAGCAGGGCTCGCGCGTGCTGTCGTGGCGGATGTTCTTCCGCGTCAGCGAAATCCTGCTGCTGCTTCTGGCCGGTGCGCTGCTCGTCTCCGGTGTCGAGAAGCTGATCGCGCTCGACGTGTTGCCCGCGCTCGTCGATCCGGTATGGGATGCGTCGCGGCTGCTCGACGACTCGGGGCGCATCGGCGGCTTGATCGCGTCGTTCACCGGTTACCGCTCGCGTCCGGCGCTGTTGCCGCTGCTCGTGCTCGTCGTCTACTGGGTTGTCGTCTGGTGGTCGCTGGGGCATGCGGGGAGATCGGCAGCAACACGCGCAGCGCGCGCGCCCGTTGCGGCGCCGCGCGATCCGATGCCGCGCGCCGAGCGCCGCTGACCTCGGCTGCCGCTCTGCACGGCCGGTGCCTGGCGCGGGCATCGCCCGTATCGCGGTAAAATGAAACGTGCCGGCCGTCATGGCCGGCACTTCGTTTAATGGCCACCGCACCCGATCTAACCAAGCTGCGCATCGATCGCGAGCTCGCGCCGATCCGCCGGCGCCGCCGCCGCAGATGGATATGGCTCGCACTCGCCGTGGTGCTCGTCGCGGCCGCTGCCGCCTGGCGCATCCTGCGGCCGCATCCACAAACGGTGCAGACGACGCCGATCGTCACGGCGTATCCGTCGCAGCAATACGTCGTGCTGAACGCGACGGGGTACGTCGTGGCGCAGCGCAAGGCGGCCATCTCGTCGAAGGCCACCGGCCGGCTCGAGTGGCTCGGCGTCGCCGAGGGCTCGCGCGTGAAGACCGGCGATCTCATCGCGCGCATCGACAACCGCGACGTCGTCGCGCAGGCGCAAAGCGCGGCGGCTGCGGTGCGCGCCGCGCAGGCCAACGTGCGGCAGAGCGAAGTCGAGCGCGAGAACGCGCAGGTCGAGTACGGGCGCAACGAGGAGCTCGTCGGCAAGGGCTTCATTTCGCGCTCGGCGCTCGATACCGCGAAGGCCCGGCTCGATCGCGCGCAGGCGGGTGTCGCAAGCGCGCAGGCGAATCTCAACGTCGCGCTCGCCAATGCGCGCAACGCGCAAGTGGCGGTCGACTACACCGAGATACGCGCACCGTTCGACGGCGTCATCCTGTCGAAGAGCGCGAATGTCGGCGACCTGGTGACGCCGTTCTCCAGCGCGACCGATTCGAAGGGCGCGGTGGTTTCGATGGCCGACATGGGCACGCTCGAAGTCGAGGCCGACGTGTCCGAATCGAGCCTCGCCAAGGTGCATGTCGGACAGCCTGCCGAGATCGTGCTCGACGCGCTGCCCGATACGCGCTTTCGCGGCCACATCAGCCGGATGGTGCCGACCGTCGATCGCGCCAAGGCGACGGTGATGACGAAGGTGAAGTTCGACGCGATCGATCCACGCGTTCTTCCGGAAATGAGCGCGAAGGTGAGCTTCCTGTCGCAGGAAGTGACGCCCGAGCAGCAGAAGCCGCTCGTCTCGGTAAGCAAGGACGCCGTGGTCGAGCGCGACGGGCACGCGGTCGTGTTCATCGTTCGCGACGGCCATGCGGTGGCCGTCCCCGTGAAGCGGGGAGCGGCGATTGGCGACACGACCGCGATCGAAGGCAACGTCAAGACCGGTGAAAAGGCCGTGGAAAAGCCCGCGCCATCGATTGCGAACGGCGCACTCGTCACGACGGCGGCGAAGTGACGCCGGAAACG
>DASSVX010000124.1:0-12673 GCA_035705655.1 Casimicrobiaceae bacterium | reverse complement strand
CGAACCGTCGAGCCCGTAGCGCGCAAGACAGGCGCCGGCGAGATCCTTCGCGAGCACCAGGTGACCGCGCGGTGTGGCGACCAGCGCGTACTCGAGGTCGGGATGCACACTGAGCGCCTGGTTCGCCGGAATTGTCCACGGCGTCGTCGTCCAGATCATCGCGTAGATCGGTCCGTCGGGCGCGTGGGAAAGGCCAAACGCCTGCGCGAGCTTCGCCCGCTCGGCTGGATCGTCGAGTGCGAAACCGACGTCGATCGCGGTGTCGACGCGGTCCTCGTACTCCACTTCCGCCTCGGCGAGCGCGCTGTGACAATCGAAGCACCAGTTGACGGGCTTCAGCCCGCGGTACAGATAGCCCTTTTCCAGCACCTTGCCGAGCGCGCGGATTTCGTCGGCCTCGTTGGCGTAGCTCATCGTCGTGTAGGGGTGGTCCCAGTCGGCGAGCACGCCGAGCCGCTCGAAATCCTTTTTCTGCCGCTCGATCTGCTCGGCCGCGTACGCGCGGCACAGCCGCTGCGTTTCGGCGGTGGACAGTTCCTTGCCGTATGTCTTCTCGATCTGCACCTCGATCGGCATGCCGTGACAGTCCCAGCCGGGAACGTACGGCGCATCGAAGCCTGCAAGCGTGCGGCTCTTGACGATCACGTCCTTCAGGATCTTGTTGACGGCGTGGCCGATGTGGATGTCGCCGTTCGCGTACGGCGGTCCGTCGTGGAGGATGAAGCGCGGCCGCCCGCGCGACGCCGCGCGGATCGCCGCATAGACGTCGTTGCGCCGCCACGCGGCCACCCACGCCGGCTCGCGGCGAGCCAAGTCCCCGCGCATCGGAAACGGCGTGTCGGGGAGGTTCAGCGTCGGCTTGTAATCGGTGCGGGCGTCGTCGGGCATGTCGAGGCTTCGTGAGGTTCGTGAATGGCGCGAAGGGCGGGCATCATCGCTTCGCGGCGAAATGGTCACGCGCGTCCGCCACGTCGCGCATCATCTGCTGCCTGAGCGCGTCGAGGTCGGGGAAGCGCGCCTCGTCGCGGAGCTTGTGCAGGAATTCCACGGTGATCCGCCGGCCGTAGGTTGCCTGGTCGAAGTCGAACAGGAAGACCTCCGCGATCGGCCTGCCGCCGGCGCGGAGGGTCGGACGCACGCCCACGCTCGCGACACCCGTGCGCGGCATGTTGCCGATGCCGTGCACGCGCACGGCGAAAATGCCCGTCATCGCGGGCGGATGGCGCAGCGGCAGGTTCATCGTCGGAAAGCCGAGCGAGCGGCCGATCTTGTCGCCGTGCGCGACGTGCCCCGTAAGCGTGTAGTTGCGGCCGAGGAGCGCCGCCGCAAGCACGAGATCGCCGGCGGCGAGCGCGTTTCGCACCGCGGTGCTCGACACGCGCTGCCCATCGACGCCGATCGTGTCCATCGCCTCGACGCTGAACTCGCGCGCCGCGCTGCGCAGAAACGCGAGATCGCCCGTGCGTCCGCGTCCGAAGCGAAAATCCTCGCCGACCAGCAGCCAGCGCGTGTGGAGCTGGCTCTCGAGGATGCCGCGCACGAACTCATCGGCGGTGCGCGACGCGAGCCGCGCATCGAAGCGGGCGACGAACGTCGTTGCAACGCCGTACGCGCGAAAGAGCGCGAGCTTCGAGCGCAGCGTCGACAGCCGCGGCGGTGCGTTCGACGGCGAGAAGAACTCGCGCGGATGCGGATCGAAGGTCAGCACGGCGGGCGGCAGCCGCAGGTCCTCGGCCGCTTCGATCAGGCGGGCGAGCATCGCCTGGTGGCCGCGATGCACGCCATCGAAGTTGCCGATCGTCAGCGCGACCGGACCGTCCGGCGCGCTCGTGAGGTCCCGCTTTACGCGCAACGCTTCGCCCGCAGCGGCGAAACAGCCGTTTCCCGCTGCGGCATCCTCGATTGGAAAACCCGCTATTTTAATCCAACTCGTGTTCCTGCCATCCGCCTTCGACGAGCGGATGGTAGAGCGCGACGCGCACCGGACGCGCGTCGATCGCGCGAACGATGCGCGCGTAGCGTTGCAACTGGGGCCGGTAGCGCTCGAATTCGCGCGCGAGGAATGTCGCCGGATCGCCGCCGAGATGCGCACCGGTCTTGAAGTCGATGACGTAGCGCCGGCCGGCGGCGACGAAGCTGCGATCGAGCACGACGTGCACGATGCGTCCGTCGTCGTCGCCGGCAAGCGCCCATTCGCTGTGCGCGTCGACATGCGCGGGATCGAAGAGCCAGCGGCCACGCGGATCGCGGAGCGTGCGCGCAACGATCGTCGTGACCCGTGTTGCCGCATCCACGGCGAGATCCGGCTCGACCCCTTCACTGCCGAGCTCGGCGAGAATGCGCGGCTGCTCGAGCACGAGCCGCCGCGCGCCCCACGCAGCGACGCCCTCCGCGGCGACTTGCGCGAGCAGGCGATGCGCCACCGTTCCGATTGCCGCCGCCGTGGCATCGGCCCAGTCGAACGTCGGCGCATCGGGCATCGTTGCGCGCTGATGCGCGACCGGCAGCGGTGGGGGTAGCGCGGGCAGTTGCCAGCCGAGCGGCAGACGGATCAACGACACGCCATGGTCGGGCGGCGATTGCTCGCCGCGAACCGGCGCGGGCGATGGTGCAACGCGCGGGACGTACGCCGCGAGCGCATCCCAGAGGCGCTCGAGGGCGCTGCCCCGCGCCGGACGCTTGAACGAACGGGTTTCCTCGCAAGCCTCGAGCTTCGAGTCGACCGAAGCGACGGCGACAAGGTGCAGGCGCCGCTTCGCGCGCGTCGCGCCGACGTACAGCAGGCGGCCGAGCTCCGCGGCCTCCTCGGCCGCATCGATCTCCCCGAGCCACGCATAGACGGGATCCGGCTCGCTGCGGGCGCCCATGCGCGCCCGCATCGGCGCGATCAGCAGCGTGCGCTGTCCGTGGTGGCGGCGCACCTTCCAGCGCAGCAGCGGCGAATCGGCGCGGCCCGCGCGAAGATCGAGCCCGGGCAGGATCACCGCGCCGAACTGCAATCCCTTTGCCTTGTGCAAGGTCATGACCTGCACGGCCGCAGACGCGGCCTTGCCGGCGTCGGCGAACAGCCGCTGCGCGGTGTCGCGCAGTGTTTCGAAGTCGGGCAGGTCAGCGCCGCGCTCGTGCTCGGCAAGCAGCGCGAACACGCGATCGGCACCGTCGCGATCGAGCGGCGATGCCGCGCATGCCGGCCCGCCGAGTGCCACCCACGCCGATTTCACGCGCGCGGTGAAGCTCGCCTGGCCGCGCGAGGCAAGTGCAGGTGCTACGCATTGCCGGAACCGCGCAACGCGTGCGCGGCCGTCGGATGACAGCCGATCGATCGCGTCGGGCGCCTCGAGCGCAGCGGCGATCGTCGATGCGCCGGCGTTCGCGACGACATGGAGGTCGGCAAGCGTCAGACCGCACCATGGTGCACGCAGCACCGACAGCCAGGCGAGGCGATCGGCCGGTTGTGCGAGCGCGCGTGCGAGCGAAAGGAGATCGCGTGTTGCAAGCCGATCGTGCAATCCTTCGAGGTCGATCGCCGAATAGTCGATGCCGGCGCGGCGCAACGCCGGCAGCAGCGCCTGCGCATGCGAGCGCGCACGCACGAGGATCGCGATGTCTGCGACACCCGCGGCTTGCGCATCGCGGATGCGCTGCACGACGACGCCGGCCTCGGCGTCGCGCGAGCCGACGAGATCGAGCGTCGGGGCGATGTCGACGCCGCGTTCCGGGTCGGCATACGCCGGGCGATACGCCGCCTCGGCCTGTGCTGGATCGGACAGCGCCGGCAGCACCGCCCGGAACACGTCGTTCACGAAGTCGACGATCGCGGGCTGCGAGCGAAAATTGCGGCTGAGCTCGACGACGCCGACCGGAACGTCGCCGATCCGGGCCTGCGCCTGCGCGTCGAGGAACAGCGCGACGTCGGCCTGCCGAAAACGATAGATCGACTGCATCGGGTCGCCGACGGCGAAAAGCGTGCGTCCGTCACCGGCATCCCAGCCCGAGGTCAGCTTGCCGATCAGTGCGAGCTGTGCACTGGACGTGTCCTGGAATTCGTCGATCAGAAGATGCGACAGCCGGTAGTCGATCGCGAGCAGCAGATCGCTCGGATCGTCCGGCGTGCCGAGTGCCGTGAGCGCGCGCAGTGTCGCCTCGGCGAAGTCGGCCCGGCCCCGCGCCCGGAACACGCCGTCGAGCGCCGCGACGGCACGCGGCAGCACCCGCATCGCCGCCGCGACGAAAGCCCAGGCGTCATCGCTGAACCGCGCGGGCGGCAGCGCACGCAGGCGATGCCATGCGTCGGCAAGTCCCGGCACCTGCGCCGCCTTCTCCAGCCAGCGCACGAATTCGGCCTTGCGGCGCGCACGCTCCTGCGTCTGCGGGGCGCCACGCGGGAATCCGTGCCGCTTGGTCACCACGCGGAAAAACGTTCCTTCCTGCGTCAGCAGCCACTGCGCAAGTCCGCACCACGTTTCGCGCGTTTGCGGGTCGGGCAACCGGCCATCGCGACAAAGCGCGGCGAGCGCGCCGGCATGCGCGCAATCGATACCGAGTTCGTGTAAGCCGTCGAGCGCCATCTGCGCGAGCCGCGGAAGCGCCGCGGCGAGCGACGCGGGCAGGCGCTCATGCACGATGGCCACCGCCGCCCGCGCCTCGAGCTCGAGAACGGCTTCGACCTCGGCACGAAGCACCGCGGGATCGCCGTCGAGCATCGGCAGCGGCCAGCGCTCGCGCGCAGCGAGCATCTGTGCGATGAGTCGCGTTGCAGCACCCGCGTCGTTGTCCTGCCACTGCAGGAAGGCCTGCCAGTGGCGATCGAGCGGTGCGGCCTCGGCAAGTGCCGCGCGCGCGGCATCGACGTGCAGCGCACGCGCGTCGTCGACGAAGCCCGGCAGCGCGCCGAGGCCCGCCGCGAGCGGCACCTGGCGTGCAAGTGCCGCGGCGAGCGCGTCGATCGTCACGATGCGCAGCCGGGCCGGTTGCTCGAGCAGGCGCCAACCCATCACCCGGTCCTGGTCGAGTGCACGGCGCGCAAGCGCGCGCGTCAGCGTCTCGTGGGCGCCGATCCGCGCCTCATCCGGAGCCAGTGCGGCGTTGCGCAATGCGTCGACGATGCGCGCGCGCATCTCGGCCGCCGCCTTGCGCGTGAAGGTCATCGCGACGATGCGCTCGGGCCGCTCGACCCTTGCAAGCAGCGCGAGAAAGCGCTGGATCAGCAGCGATGTTTTCCCCGAGCCCGCGGGCGCCTGAACGAGCCACGAGCGCGTGATGTCGAGTGCCTGGGCGCGCGCCGCGTCGTCGCGCACCGCGAGTCCGGCGACGTCATTCATCGCGCGTGTCGGCGGCACTCGCGCCGTCGTCGAGCCGCTGCACGCGGCACAGCGGCTGCAGTCCGCAGTAACCGCAGATCGCCAGCGTGCGGGGTGCCACGTCGGCGATGCCGTTGCGGATGTCGCTTGCAAGCGCATGCACCCGCGCCGCGAGCTCCGCACGTGCGTCGGCCCAATCGGCGAGCGCGAGACGAGTCGAATCGACGGACGCAAGCGCGGGCCATTGCGCGTTGTCCTCGGCGAGGCCGGCAACCTCGATGTTGCCCGCCTTCACCTGCGCATACGCGAGCGCGCGGACCGGCTCGCGCGTTGCGTCCTCGACGGCCGCCGCGTAGATCGCGAGCTGGATGCCCTCCGGGCGTTCCATGAACCAGCGCGCCGGCGACACGACGTTGCCCGACTTGTAGTCGATGACCGCGAGCCCGCCGCCAGGCAATTCGTCGATGCGGTCGACGCGTATCGACAGCGCGATGCCTTCGATGCTGCAACGGACGCGCTGCTCGTGGCCGCGAACGCGAAACGGCGGACGCGTGCGCTCGCCTTCGTCGATCCATGCGTGCAGCGTGGCCGCGAGGCGGCTCGCCTCCGCGATTGCGACGGCAGGCGCAAGCGTGCGCCAGCGCGGCGAACCGATGCGCGCCTTCCCCGCTTTCACCGCATCTGCGATGCGCAGGGCAAGCGCATGCGCGTCGAGTGCTGCGAGCGCCGATTGGTCACCGGTCGCGTCCCAGAACGCCTTGAGCGTCGCATGCAGCATCTCGCCGCGCTCGGCCGGCGACAGCCCGTCGGGACAGGACGGCCATGACCTCGCGTCAAGCCGGTAACGTGCGAAAGCCTGGAAGGCACACGCGCTTTGGCTGTCGAACAGGCCCGCACCGCCGCGGATCGTTTCGCCGTCGACCAGCGGTGGCGCCGAAGGCTCCGCCACGCTTTCCATCGGTGCGGCAGGCACGAGACCGGTGATGCGCGACGCCGCAGGCAGCAGCGCGTCGGCCATCGGCGGCCAATGGGCAAAGAGCGGGGACAGCGCCGCCGGTGCATCGTCGATCGTCATCGCATGGCTGACGACGATTTCCGGGGCGATCCTCTGCAGCGCCGACGTGATTGCGCAGGCCTGCTCGATCACCGCTTCGGGATGCGCGCGCGGCACGCGGCGCGCCTGTTGCCAGCGCAGCGGCAGCAGCGGATTGGACACGGCCGTACCGGGCCAGCGCTGCGCATCGAATCCTGCGAGCCATGCGCAATCGAACGTGAGCCCGGCGGCCTCGAGGACGCCGAGGATCTGGACAGGGGCGGGGGCGATCTCGGGCTGAAAGAGCGTCTCGGCGAGAAGCGCGCGCAACGCATCGAGGGCCGCGACCGGCGACAACGTGCCGGTGACGCTGCCGATCGACGCGAACCGTGCGAGTGCCGCCGACCACGCTTCGCGCGCCTGCCACTCCCCGCTCGTCAGCGTTGCGCTCCCCGGCCAGCCGAGTGCTGCGAGCCAGTCGGACCATGCGCGTGCCCAGTCGCGCGGCGCACGCAGCGCATGGGTTGGCGGCGGAATCACTGCGAAGCGGCGATGCAGGATCGGATCGACCGTGCGCAACGCCGCAAGGACGTCCGGCCACGCCACCTCGCGCAGGCCGAGCTCGAGCCAATGCTGCTCGGCTTGCGCGCGCCGCGTCCACTGCGTCGCGGCGTCGGGAAGAAAGGGCGTCCGCACGAGGCTCGTCGCGGTCGTTGCGTCCAGGCGTCCCACCGCGAGCGCGATCAGGTCGAGAGCCGCGACCACGAGCGGCACCCCGGCGAGTGGTTCCCCGAGCGAGACGCCGTAAGGACGCACCGCGTCCGGCGTGATTGCCAGCAGGTGCTCGGCGCAAAGCGTTTCCTCGGCGAGTGCCAGCACCTCGCTGCGGCGCTCGTCGAGATCGGCGACGACAATCGCAACGCGCGCGTCCGGATCGCGCAGCAGGCGCTCGCGTGCATGGCCGAAGGCGTGCACGAGCTCGTCGCGCGGCGTTGCCAGCCCCACCCGCTGACATCGCGTAGCCGCGCTCCCGGTTGCAGGCGACTCGTCGATCGTCGCGCCCGCAGCGCGCAGCGCCGCAACGAGCCGTCGCTGCTGCGGCGTGAGCGCGATGAATCCATGCAGGTTGACCGGTGGGCATCCGGCAAGCGACGACGCCGTTTCGTGCGCCGTCAGCACATCGGGCAGTTGCGCGTCGTCGATTGCATTGAGCGCACGAAGCTGCGCCTGGTAGCGCTGCGCCCACCGGCCGAACACGATCGGGTCGTCATGCAACGCATTGGACGCGATGTCGGCGATGCTCTCGCCGGGCGCGCGATAACGATGAAACGTCGTCCACGCATCGGCCGCGTGACGTGCCGCGCCGTGTGCGTTCAGCCAGTCGTGCCGGTGTTGCGCGACGATCGCATGCCACAGTGCCCGCGTAGCGCTTGCATCGAGCAGCACGGGCGGCGCGCGCAGCGCCCCCGCCGCGAGCGCGGAACGCCACAGGCGATCGAGCCACAGCGTGAACGGCAGCGCATTTGCCGCGCTCCACGCGTGCCTGCCGCTGGCACGCTGCGCGGTGTCGAACCGGGCCGCGACGTCGCGCGCAAGACGATTGTTCGGCGTGACGACCGTCGCGCCGGCGGCGAGCGCCTCGAGGAGATTCGACATCGGGAATTGACGCGACGCATGACGGGCGCGGCGAGGCCGAGACTTTAGCAGACCGCGGCGGTGTGGCGCGGAGGCCGCGATGCGCGGATCAGAAAACGCCGTGCGACGCGGATTGCCGCAGCGGCGGCCCCTCGCCGCCGCGGCGACTTCGGTATGACAGGGTCAGTCGGAGCCGAAGCGTCCGTTCAATGCAGCGGCGCCTTCGCCGACCGGCGCGACGGGTGTCATCAGCGATCCGCCGGGCAGGCCCGCGGTGCGGATCGGCGACGGTGTCGACGGTTGCGCCATGAGGTTTCGCGCATCGGGCATCGACGTGTCGGGCTTGCGCTTGATCGCCGACCATTCGCCGCACCAGTCGTCGTCGCGCACGTGCGGCCAGATGCCCTCGACCATGTACGCCTTGGCGGAAACCGGGTGCACGATCGGCACGCCACGCCGGCATTTACCCCAGCGCACGCCCTTGTCTTCGACGTGGTCGTCGTTGCGATCGTAGAACTGGCAGCCGACACACTTTTCCAAGATATTCTCCCTCGCCCTTTGTTGTTCGTGATGGCTCGTGCCTCAGTGCAGCGCGACGCCTGCAAAGCCCACCCGCGATGCAGGTGCGATCGGCCGTTGGCGCGGGGACACCGATCGATGCCGGCGTCGATTGCCGGCGGCGACGCTCGCGCGGCGTGTCGGCGTGCGCGCCGGACGTCTGCGCGCTGCATCGGGCCGGCGCAGCTTCGCGGTGCGACCCCCTGGACGCTTCGCGATGGCGCGCAGTTTCGATGGAAGAAGGGCCGCCGACCGCATCGCTGTTTGCAGTATTGAAAATGTTCCCGGCGACCTAAAGCGATCGGGCCGACGTCAGGCCGCGAGCTCTGGAATGGTCGCAAGCAGCGCGTCGGGCACCTGCTGCACGCGGGTGAAACCGGTGATCGCTGCGGCATCGAGCTGCGACTGCAACTCGGCGTCGGCGGCCTGTGCTTCGATCGTGAGACGCTCGTCGTAGGCGCGGCGCTGCGCCGGGTCGGACAGCACGGCGTACGCGGCGTGGATCATGCGCACGAGGCCCGACAAGTCCTGGCCTGCATCGGTGTGGCCGTATTGAAAGCGTTCGAGCAACGCGCAGTAAGCGGCTTCGACGCGCTGCGCGCTTGCGCCAGGTGCGAGCTCCAGATAATCGTAGTGCGTGTAATTCACCATCTTCTCCTGTCCGGGTTCGGCGTCTCGATGGCGCCGGCTGCGACCCTTTGAGCAGCAAGCGTGCCATTGACCATTCCCGCTGATCGGACGACGATAAGTCGTTGACGCAACACGCGACGCGTCATGCGCGCAGCGTGCTCCGCACAGTTCGTGGTGTACGAAGCAGGCTCGCGGCGCCGTTGCCCGGCGCGTGCCTGCGGCCGAATCGCGGCAAGTGCATCGCTCACGTAGAATGCGTGGTATGCCGCTCGACAGCTCCGGGCCCGCGAATCGCCGAATCGTCCGCGCAGCGTGTCCGCACGACTGTCCCGACACCTGCGCGATGCTCGTCACGGTCGAGGACGGCCGCGCCGTCGACATCCGCGGCGCATCCGACCATCCGCCGACCGGCGGCACGCTATGCACGAAGGTCGCACGCTACCTCGAGCGCACGTATTCGCCCGACCGCCTGCGTTATCCGATGCGCCGCGTCGGCGCGAAGGGCGAGGGCCGCTTCGCGCGCATTTCGTGGGACGAAGCGCTCGACGAAATCACCACGCGCTTCAAGGCGATCGCCGCGTCGGCCGACGGCCCGCAGGCGATCCTGCCGTACAGCTACGCCGGGACGATGGGACTGCTGCAGGGCTCGTCGATGGACCGGCGCTTCTTCCACCGGCTCGGCGCATCGCTGCTCGATCGCACGATCTGCGCGTCGGCGGGCAAGGCCGGCTGGGCCGCGGTGATCGGCGCGTCGATGGGGATGGACCTCGAGGAATACGCGGGGAGCCGCCTGATCCTCATCTGGGGCAGCAATCCGATCGCGTCGAACCTGCATTTCTGGACGCGCGCGCAGGAAGCGAAACGGCACGGCGCAAAGCTCATCGCGATCGACCCGTACCGCAGCGCCACCGCCGAGAAATGCCACGAGCACATTGCGCTTTTGCCGGGCACCGATGCCGCGCTCGCGTTCGGCATCATGCATGTGCTGATCGACGAAGCGCTCGTCGACCGCGATTACGTCGACCGCTACACCGTCGGCTACGACGCGCTGGCGGCGCGCGTGCGCGAGTGGCCGCCCGCCCGCGTGGCGGCCACCTGCGGAATCCGCGCCGAACAGGTCGTGAGCCTCGCGCACGACTACGGCTCGATCAAGCCGGCCGCGATACGCCTCAACTATGGAATGCAGCGCGTGCACGGCGGGGGCAACGCCGTGCGTGCGGTCGCGTGCCTGCCAGCGCTCGTCGGAGCATGGCGCGACCCCGCGGGCGGCGCGCTGCTGTCGTCGTCGGGCACGTTTCCCGTCGACAAATCGGCGCTCGAGCGTCCCGATCTGATCCAGGGCGCGCCGCGGACGATCAACATGTCGACGATCGGCGATGCATTGACGCGCGTCGACGATCCGCCGATTCGCGCGATCTACGTCTACAACTCGAATCCGGTCGCCGTTGCGCCCGAATCGTCGCGTGTCGTCGCCGGCTTTTCACGCGCCGACCTGTTCTGTGTCGTGCACGAGATCTTCCGCACCGACACGGCCGATTACGCCGACATTCTGCTGCCGGCCACGACGCAGCTCGAGCAGACCGACATTCACAGCTCCTACGGACACCTGTATGCGGTCGCGAACAATCCGGCGATCGCGCCGATCGCCGAGGCGTTGCCCAATACCGAGGTGTTTCGCCGTCTCGCCGCGCGCATGGGATTCACCGAGCCGTGCTTTCGCGACAGCGACGATGAAATGGCGCGCGAGGCGTACCGTGCGCAGGATCTGCACGGCATCGGGATCGACTGGGAGGCGCTGAAGGCGGCGGGTTTCAAGCGGTTGAACGTGCCGCGTCCGTACGCGCCGTTCGCCGAGGGCCGGTTTCCGACGCCGTCGGGCAAATGCGAATTCTGGTCGCAAACCCTGGCCGGGCAAGGCGACGACCCGTTACCCTCGTACCTGCCGCCGCGCGAATCGGCTGCGTCGAACCCGGAGCTCGCGGCGCGCTATCCGCTGGGCTTCATTTCACCACCGGCGCGCAACTTCCTCAATTCGTCGTTCGCGAACCTGCCGTCGTTCCTTGCCGAGGAGAAGACGCCGCATCTCGACATCCATCCCGACGATGCGTCGTCGCGCGGCATTGCAAGCGGTGATCGGGTGCGCGTATTCAACGACCGCGGCAGCCTGCTGGTCACCGCGCGCGTGACCGATCGGGCGCGTGCCGGCGTGGTGGTGGCACCGTCGATCTGGTGGCGCAGGCTGGCGCCGGGCGGCGAAAACGCCAATGCGGTGACGAGCCAGGCGCTGACCGATCTCGGTCGCGCGCCCACGTTCTACGATTGCCTCGTCGAAGTTCGACCCGCGTAGGCCGCCTAGAGTTTTCGCACGAGGCCGATCATCACGCCGAAGATCTCGAGCTCGCCTTCCGGACGGATGACGGCGTAACCCTTGTTCTCGGGCTTCAGGACGAAACGGCCGTTTTCGAGGTCGAGCCGCTTCAGCGTGAACTGGTTGTCGACGATCGCGACGACGATGTCGCCCTTCTGCGCGGCCGCGCGCTTTTCGACGACGACGAGGTCGCCTTCGAAGATGCCGGCGTCGATCATCGAATCGCCGCGTACGCGCACGAGCACGGTTTGCGAGGGCCGCTCGATCAGGTAGTCGTCGAGCGTGACGGCATCGGCTTCGTCGTCGGCGATAGGCTCGGGCAGGCCGGCGCGCACGAAGCCCGTGGCGAGGGGACGCGCGAAAAAGCGCTTCGTGGGGGCGAGACGCCGATCGGGCGTCGATTCGAGATAGCCGGCGAGCTTCATTCGCGCGACGAGTGCCGCCACCGACGATTTCGACCGCAACCCAAGTAGGCTGCCGATCGAAGCATACGATGGCAGCGCGCGATGCCGCGCGTAGTAGTCCTGCAGCGTGCCGAGATAGGAACGATCGTTCGACATTCGGCTAGAATAGCGAACGAACGTTCGGCGTGTCAAGGCCGTTCGTTCGCCTCGCGCGTTCCGTGCCCCCGATGCTGCCCTTGCCTGCCTTTGCGTTCGTCGATCTCGAGACCACCGGCACGCGCCCCGGGGCCGACCGGATCACCGAGATCGGCATCGTGCGCGTCGACGACGATGGCGCCGGTCTCCGCGTCACCGAATGGAGCTCGCTCGTCGACCCCGAAGTGCCGATCCCGCCGGTCATCCAGGCGCTGACCGGCATCACCGATGCGATGGTGGCAAGCGCCCCATCGTTTTCGAGGATTGCGAATGACGTGCGCGACCTGCTGGCGGGCTGCGTGTTCGTCGCGCACAACGCGCGCTTCGACTATGGCTTTCTCAAGCATGCGTTCGCGCGGCTCGAGCGCGCTTTCTCGGCACGCGTGCTTTGTACGGTGCGCTTGTCGCGGCGGCTATTCCCCGAAGCGGATGGACACGGGCTCGACGCGCTGATCGCCCGCCACGCAATCGCGGTGACCGAGCGTCATCGCGCGCTCGGCGATGCGCGCGCGATTTGGTCGTTCGTCGAGGACCTGTACCGCCGGCAATC
>DASSVX010000123.1:0-3857 GCA_035705655.1 Casimicrobiaceae bacterium | reverse complement strand
GGCGCCCGCCTGAGCTGCCGTGCAGCGCGCAGTGCTGCGCGACGAGCGTCAGTCAGCGGCCCTTGCGGCCCGCAATGGCCGTCCGAATGGCGCCGATGACGCCCTCGATGTCGAGCGGCTTCACGAGGTAGGCAACGTACCCGGCGACTTCCGCCCGGCTCACGTCGGCGTCGCTGCCGTAACCGGTGCAGGCGATCGCGGGCACGTTCGCGTACCGGGGGTCTTCGCGCAGTTTGCGCAAGAACGCGTGCCCGTCCATGTCGGGCATCGCGACGTCCGAAATCACGACATCGAAATCGCTCTGCCCGGCGAGCGCGAGCGCGCCGGGCGCGCCGTTAGCCGCTCTTACACGGGCCCCTTCGTCGTGGAGCAACTCGCGTAGCGCTTCGGCGCTGGCCGCGTCGTCGTCGACCACGAGCACCCGCAAGCCATCGAGCCGCCGTGCCGCCTCTCTCTCGCGCGCATTACCGATGCCGGGCAGCGGTCCCGGGTTGCCCGGCATCGCGTCCGCTGCAAGCGAATGCGGCGCGACATCCGGCGCGTTGTCCAGCGGAAGCCAGACGCTGAAGCGGGCGCCTTGGCCCTCGCCGGCGGAATACGCTTCGACGCGCCCGTTGTGGAGATCCACGAGCTGACGCACCAGGGCGAGGCCGATCCCCATGCCGCTGTAACGGCGCGCGATGCCCGAATCCTTCTGGCTGAACAGCTCGAAGACGTGCGGCATGAACTCCCGCGCAATGCCCTGTCCGTTGTCTTCGACGTCGAGGCGCGCCTCATCGCCTTCGCGCTTGACCCGCACGGCGATGCGCCCACCGGCAGGCGTGAACTTGATCGCATTGCTCACGAGGTTCCAGGCGATCTGCCGAACGCGCATCGGATCCCCATGGACGATCAGCGGCGCGGCGCTGACCGCGAGGTCGAGCGTGATCTCCTTGCGCTCCATCTCGTTCTTCAGCGCGGTGATCGATTCGGAGACGATCGCCGGCAGTGGAAGCAGCTGTTGTTCGAGCGCAAGCTTCCCGGTGTTGATGCGCGACACGTCGAGCAGATCGTCGATTAGACGCGCCTGCACCTTCACCGCCTGCGCGATGATGTCGGCCGCGCGGGCCAGCATGGGCTGCGCCCTCGCGTCCAGCGATCGGCTCAGGATCTCCGACTGCATGAGAATCAGGTTGAGCGGGTTGCGCAGCTCGTGCGATAGCGTGGCAAGGAAGCGGTCCTTGAGCTGACTCACGTTCTGCAGCTCGAGGTGCTCGGACTTGACATGCAGAAATTGCCGTTCGTGTTCGGTTGCCTCCGCCTGCTTCTTTGTCAGATCGCGCGCGATCTTCACATAACCATAGATCTCGCCGTCGATCATCGGCGAGAGCACGCCGCTGCAATAGAAGCGCGTGCCGTCCTTGCGCAGATGGAAGCGCTCGTCCTCCGCACGGCCCTTCGCGCGTGCGGTCGCCATTTCGATCCGGGGCGCGCCGGCCGCGCGGTCCTCGGGCGTGAACAGGATATCGACTGACCGGCCGAGAATTTCCGCCCGGCTGTAGCCGAAGAGCTTCTCGGCGCCGGTGTTCCAGCCGTCGATGATGCCGCGAAGATCGGTCGTCAGGATCGCGTAATCGCGCACGCTGTCCATGATGGACCGGTAGCGCTGCTCGCTGCGCCGCAGGCGCGTCGCAGCTTCGTCGTGCTCTGCGAGCTCGATCGTATCCCCCGAAAGCGTGAACGGCTTCGACGCCGACACGACGTACACGCGATCGCCTTCGAGGTGCGTCGTTTGTTCGACATGGATAACCGGAACGCGCGCAAGCCCGTCGATCCGCGCACGCAGATCTGCCGCGTCTCGATCGTCGGCGTGCAGGACGAGAACGAACGAAGCGCCGCTCGGCAACTGCGCCCGGTCGAAGATTTGCAGAAGCGAAGCGATATTGCGCTGGGAGACATCCAGCCGGACAAGGGACATGCCGGATTGCGCGCCCGGACGCCCCTCTTTAGATTGAAAAGATTGGCTCATCGAAACAGCGCGGGAGGCGCACGAGAAGTCGTTGCAGTGTGCGCCAGATTGCCACACCACACAAATGCAGCCTGCCCCAAGCGTTATCGCGCGGCGAGGATGTCGACCGCGTCTGTGATCACGGTGTCGGCGCCGAGATCGAACAAACGTTCAACCAGAATCGGGTCGTTCACGGTCCAGCAGAGCACGCGCATGTCGGCCGCGTGGATTTCCTCGGCCAGCGCGCGGTTCAGCAGCGTGTGCTCGAGATCGACGGCGATACAGTCGGCGCGCGCCGCGCGCGCACGCCAGTCGTCGGGCAACCGGTCGGCCAACCACGCCCGCGGAAGCGCCGGCATGGCATCGCGCGCCGCGTCGAGCGCCACGTCGGAGAACGATGAAAGCAGCGGCGGCACTCGCGCGTCTGCCCACAGCGTCGCGGCATCGAAGGCAACCGCGGCGCCCGTTTCGCGCTCGCGGCCGCGAGTGGGCTTGATCTCGATGTTCACGGTGACGTCGTGCGCGAGACTCCAGCGCGCGACGCTCGCGAGCGTGCACAGCGGCTCGCCGGCGTACGCCGATGAATGCCAGCTTCCGGCGTCGAGTTGCGACAGCTCGCGCCAGGTGTGCGCATCGGCGCGGCCTTGCGCGTTGGTCGTGCGATCGAGCGTGTCGTCGTGCAGCAGGAACGGAACGCCGTCGGCCGAGAGCTTGACGTCGAACTCGGCCATCCGGTAGCCGTGCGCGTAACCGAGCCGGAACGCGGCGAGCGTGTTCTCCGGCGCGAGCTTGCCCGCGCCGCGGTGCGCGCATAGACGCGGGTAGGGCCAGGGGTTCATCTCACTGCAGCCGCGCGCCCGTGTCGGTGTCGAACGCAAACACCCGCGCCGGGTCGGCCGTCACGTGAAAGGTTGCACCGACCTCCGGCGACGTGCCGTGCGGAACGCGCGCAATGATGGTGCTGCCGCCACGGCTGATGTGAACGAGCGCGTCGGCGCCGAGCTGCTCGACCATCTCCACCGGCCCCGACAGGGCGGCGCCCGCCTCGGTGGAAGGGATGAGATGCTCGGGCCGGATGCCGACGGTGAGCGCCCGTCCGCTCTCGGCCGGCACGTGGCGGCTGCGCACTTCGCCGCCATGCTCGAGCGCGATACGGCCATCGCCGTTCGCCTTGCCGCGCATGAAGTTCATCGACGGCGAGCCGATGAAGCCGGCGACGAACATCGTCTGCGGGTTCTCGTACACCTGCATCGGCGAGCCGATCTGTTCGGCGCGCCCGGCGTTCATCACGATCATCCGCTGCGCGAGCGTCATCGCCTCGACCTGGTCGTGCGTGACGTAAAGGCTCGTCGTCGACAATCGCCGGTGCAGCTTCTGGATCTCGAAGCGCATCTGCACGCGAAGCTTCGCATCGAGGTTCGACAACGGCTCGTCGAACAGGAACACCGCGGGCTCGCGCACGATGGCGCGGCCCATCGCGACGCGCTGCCGCTGGCCGCCGGAGAGCTGGCGCGGCGTGCGCGCGAGCAGCGGCCCGAGCTCGAGGATGTCCGCAGCGCGCTGCACGCGCTCGCCGATGTCGGCCTTCGACAAGCCGCGGATGCGCAGTCCGTACGCCATGTTGTTGAACACGCTCATGTGCGGATAGAGTGCGTAGTTCTGGAACACCATCGCGATGTCGCGGTCCTTCGGCTCGAGGTCGTTGACCACGCGGTCGCCGATGGCGATTTCGCCGCTCGTGATCGCTTCGAGTCCCGCCACCATGCGCAGCAGCGTCGACTTGCCGCAGCCCGACGGCCCGACGATGACGATGAACTCGCCGTCGGCGACCTGCATGTCGATGCCGTGGATCACCTCGAGCGTGCCGTAG
>DASSVX010000122.1:0-2830 GCA_035705655.1 Casimicrobiaceae bacterium | reverse complement strand
GCGATCGGATTCAGCACGGCCAGCGGATGCACATCGGGATCGAGGGCGCGCTCGTCATCCGACGAAACGAAGCTGAACGTGACCACCTCCTGCCAGTCGCGCAGCACGAGGCGCCGCTTGATCGATGCAATGCCGCGATGGGATTCGGGCGACGGCAGCATCGCCTGCACATGCGCGCGCGGCGCGTCGGGGATTGCGTCGTAGCCGTGAATGCGCGCGACTTCCTCGATCAGGTCCTCCTCGATCGCGAGGTCGAAGCGATACGACGGCGGCGTGACGACGAAATCGCCGCCTTCGCGAACGAACGCGAGGCGCAGGCGCGTGAAGACGTCGGCGATCGCATCGGACGACAGCGTCACACCGAGAATGCGCGCTGCACGTTCGGTGCGAAGCCGAACCGGCGGGCGGCTGGGAAGGGCGCCTCTTGCGTCGGTGAGCGGGCCGGCACGGCCACCGCAGATGTCGAGGACCAGTTGCGTGGCGCGCTCAACGGCGCGCGGCCCGAGCTCGAAATCGACGCCGCGTTCGAAGCGATAGCCGGCATCGCTCACGAAGCCGAGGCGGCGCATCTTGCCCTGGATCACTGCCGGGTTCCAGAACGCGCCTTCGAGATATACGCTCGTCGTGTCATCGGCGATGCCGGAATGCTCGCCCCCCATGATGCCGGCAAGACCGAGCGGCTTCACGCCGTCGCAGACGAGCAGGAGGTCGGGCTCGAGCGGCAGCGTCTGGCCGTTCAGCAGTGTCAGCGTTTCACCTTCGCGTGCGAAGCGCACGACGATGTCGCCGTCGAGGAGTCGATTGTCATAAGCGTGCAGGGGCTGCCCGAGCTCGAGCATCACGTAGTTCGTGATGTCGACCACCGCAGAGATCGAGCGCAATCCCGAGCGCTCGATGCGCTCCTTCATCCATTCGGGCGTCGGCGCCTTCGCGTCGATGCCGTCGATGATGCGCGCTGCGAAGCGCGGACAGGCGGCGGCATCCTCGATGCGCACCCCACGCGTCGCACCTGCCGACACCGGTGCGCGCGATTCGCCGGGGAACGTCAACGGCGCGCGCGTGATCGCCGAAACCTCGCGCGCGATGCCGACGATCGACAGGCAGTCGGGCCGGTTCGGCGTCAGCTTGATCGTTATCAGCGCGTCGTCGAGCGCGAGTGCCGTGCGCAGATCCTCGCCGGGCTTTGCATCGGATGGAAGCACGAGCAGTCCCGACGCATCGTCGGCGATGCCGAGCTCGCGTGCCGAGCACAGCATGCCCTGCGATTCCACGCCGCGCATCGTCGTGCGCGTGATCGATTGCTCGCCGGGCAGCGTCGCGCCGTCGAGCGCGCACGCCACGCGCAAGCCGACCGCGGCGTTCGGCGCACCGCAGACGACCTGCAACGCGCGATCGCGTCCGGTGTCCACGGTACACACGCGCAGCCGGTCGGCGCCGGGATGCAGGGCGACATGCGTGATCGTGCCGACGACGACGTTCGTGAACGGGGGAGCCGCGCGCGCAACATCCTCGACCTCGAAGCCCGCCATCGTCAGCTTGTCGCACAACGCCGCCGTGTCGATCGGCGGATCGACGAGCGTGCGCAGCCAGCGTTCGGAGAATTTCATGTCAGTCGGGAAGGGCCGCCCCGAGCGACTGACCAGCCCCTTGGGGGGCAGCGAGCGGAGCGAGCGTGGGGGGATGTTTCATCCCAGGCGGCAGCGAGCGTCATCTGAATTGCGCGAGGAAGCGCAGGTCGTTCTCGTAGAACAGGCGCAGGTCGTCGACGCCGTAGCGCAGCATCGCAAGGCGATCTGGCCCGATGCCGAACGCGAATCCCTGCCAGCGCTCGGGATCGATGCTCACCGCGCGCAGCACGTTCGGATGCACCTGGCCGGCGCCCGCGATCTCGAGCCAGCCGCCGTCGCCGAAGCGCATGTCGATTTCGGCCGACGGCTCGGTGAACGGAAAGAACGACGGCCGGAAGCGCAGCGTCAGGTCGTCGCGCTCGAAGAAGTTGCGCAGGAACGCGCTGAGCACCGCCTTCAGATCCGCGAACGACACGTCGTCACCGATCCACAGGCCCTCCACCTGATGGAACATCGGCGAGTGTGTCGCGTCACTGTCGACGCGATAGACGCGTCCGGGCGCGATGATCCGGATCGGCGGCGCATGCGTCTCCATGTAGCGCACCTGGATCGGCGACGTATGCGTGCGCAAAACGAGGCCGCCCTCGACATAGAACGTGTCGTGCATCGAGCGCGCGGGATGGTTCTCCGGCGTATTGAGCGCGGTGAAGTTGTGGAAGTCGTCCTCGATCTCGGGTCCGTCGGCGACGTCGAACCCGAGCGAGCGAAAGAGCGTCTCGATGCGCTCGAGCGTGCGCGTGAGCGGGTGCAGTCCGCCGATCGAAGCGCCGCGTCCCGGCAGCGAGACGTCGAGCGCGTCGGCCGAAAGCTGTGTCGCGAGCTTCAGGTCGGCAATCGATTGACGCCGCGCGACCAGCGCTTCCTCGAGCGTTGCCTTGGCCGCGTTGATGCGCGCGCCGGCCGCCGCGCGCTCGCCGGGAGGCAGCGCGCCGAGCGACTTCAACCGTGCGGTGAGTGCGCCGGCCTTGCCGAGATACTTCGCCTTGACGTTCTCGAGCGCGGCCGGATCGGCGCAGGCCTGAAAATCGGCCAGTGCGCTTTCGACGGTGCGGTCGATGTCATCCATGTCGCTCATCAAACAAAAAAGGGAGGCGTTTCGCGCCTCCCCCGGAGTTCGATCGCTCGGCTCAGGCGTGGGAAGCTTTCGCCTGTTCCGCGATCTTCGTAAACGCGGCCTTGTCGTGCACGGCGAGGTCGGCGAG
>DASSVX010000121.1:0-2819 GCA_035705655.1 Casimicrobiaceae bacterium | reverse complement strand
CTACCTGACGTCGAGCTGGGCGATCTACCGGGCGGAACGCGCGCTCGTCGATGCCACCGCGGCGCACGACGTGCGGCTGCGGCTCTTCCACGGCCGCGGCGGCACCGTCGGGCGCGGCGGCGGACCGAGCTACGACGCGATCCTGGCGCAGCCGGCCGGCAGCGTCACGGGCGGGCTCCGAGTCACCGAGCAGGGCGAGATCATCGCGAGCAAGTATTCGGATCCCGAGCTCGGCCGGCGCAATCTCGAAGCGCTCGTCGCGGCGACGCTCGAAGCGAGCCTGCACGATGCCGAGCGGCTCGGCGCATCGGCCGAGCGCTATTTCGCGGCACTCGACGCATTGTCGGCGCACGCCTACCGCGCGTATCGAGCGCTCGTCTACGAAACGCCGGAATTCGTCCCGTACTTTCGCGCGTCGACGCCGATCGCGGAGATCGCCGAGCTCAATATCGGCAGCCGTCCGGCGTCGCGCAGCGCATCGTCGCGAATCGAGGATCTGCGCGCGATTCCGTGGGTCTTCTCGTGGGGCCAGTGCCGCCTGATGCTGCCCGGGTGGTACGGCTTCGGCTCGGCGGTCGAAGCCTGGCTCGCCGACGCACCGGAGCGGCTCGCGCTACTCACCGAGATGCACGAGCGCTGGCCGTTTTTCCGCGCGACGCTGTCGAACCTCGGCATGGTGCTCGCGAAGACGGATCTCGCGATTGCGTCGCGCTACGCGGAGCTCGTCCCCGACGCGAGCGTGCGCGACGCGATATTCGCGCGCATTCGCGACGAGCACGCGCTGGCGCTGCGCCATTTCCTCGCGATCACGCGTCAATCGGCGCTGCTGGAAGACAACCCGACGCTCGCGCGCAGCATCCGCAACCGCTTTCCCTACCTGGACCCGCTCAATCACCTGCAGATCGAGCTGTTGCGCCGCTATCGCGCCGGTGCCACCGATGTGCGCACCCGGCGTGCGATCCACCTGACGATCAACGGGCTTGCGGCGGGATTGCGCAACAGCGGGTAAGCGCGAGCGCGCGGTATAATTCGCGCCCATCGCGGTGCGCGGCAAACGACGCTCGTCGCATGAAACATCAAGCCCGTACCGCCCCGATGCGGATCCTACTTTCCAACGACGACGGCTATTTCGCGCCGGGGCTCGAACAGCTTGCCGCCGCGCTCGCGCCGCACGCCGAGCTCACCGTCGTGGCACCCGAGCGCGACCGCAGCGGCGCATCCAATTCGCTCACGCTCGACCGCCCGCTGTCGGTGCGCCGGGCACCGAACGGCTTCCTGTTCGTCAACGGGACGCCCACCGATTGCGTTCACCTCGCGGTGACCGGATTGCTGACCGAATTGCCCGACATGGTGATGTCCGGCATCAATCTCGGTGCCAACATGGGGGACGACACGATCTACTCGGGCACCGTTGCCGCCGCGACCGAGGGCTTCCTGCTCGGCGTGCCGTCGGTCGCGCTGTCGCTCGCGTCGAAGACCGCCGCGCATTTCGAGACCGCCGCCGCCGTGGCACTCGAATTGCTGCAGCGGCACAAGCGACGGCCGGCCGGTCCCTGGCTTCTGAACGTGAACATCCCCGACATCGAGCGCGGTGAAGTGCAGGGATACCGCATCACGCGCCTCGGCCGGCGGCACAAGGCCGAGGACGTCGTGCGCATGCAAAGCCCGCGCGGCGAAACCGTGTACTGGGTTGGCGCGGCGGGCGCGGCGGCCGATGCCGGTGAAGGCACCGATTTCCACGCCGTCGGGAACCGCTACATCTCCGTGACACCGCTGCAGATCGATCTCACCAATCGCGAACAGATGGCCGGCGTGGGCGCGTGGCTCGGCCGTTGAAGAACGAACAGGACGAGCGGTGATGGCGGCGCCCGGCGCAGGGGGACGGGGAACGAGCGGCAGCGGCATGACGTCCGACCGCACGCGTGCGCGCATGGTCGAGCGGCTGCGCACCGAGGGCATTCGCGACGAAGTGGTGCTTTCGGCGATGAATGCCATTCCGCGGCACATCTTCGTCGACGAAGCGCTCGCCATCCGCGCCTACGACGATTCGCCGTTGCCGATCGGCAGCGGCCAGACGATCTCGCAGCCGTGGGTCGTCGCGCGAATGACCGAGCTTGCGCGTAACGGCCGCGAGCTCGACGGCGTGCTCGAGATCGGCACCGGTTGCGGCTACCAGACCGCCGTGCTCGCGCGGCTCGCCAAAACCGTCTACACGGTCGAGCGCATCGTCGCGCTCGTCAACAAGGCGCGCCGGCATCTGCAGGCGCTCAAGATCCGCAACGTGCGCCTCGCGCACGGCGACGGCAGCGCCGATCTCGGCGAGGCGCTCGCCGTCGACGCGATCATCGTCGCCGCCGGCGCCACGCACGTGCCCACGGCGTTGCTGCGCTACCTCAAGCCCGGCGGGCGCATGGTGCTGCCGCTTGCAAAGAACGACGACGGCGAGCGCGGCGTGCAGCGGCTCACGGTCATCGAAGCCGCGCCCGCCGGCATCCGTGAGCAGGTGTTCGATGCGGTAAGATTCGTGCCTCTGCTGCCGGGGCTTGCATGAAAGTTCTGCGTTCGCCCCGATGCCATCCTGTCTGCCGTTCCCGCTGAAGCTGCCATTGCGATACCCGCTCGTCCTCGTCGCAGTCGTGCTCGTCATGGCCGGCTGCGCCACGCATCGGCCGGTGCCCGTCGAGGATCGCGCGGTCTCCCGCAACGAGCCGCCGCGCGCCGGGGCGCCCGCGCGCGTGCCGCCGGGTACCGCGCCCGGTGAAGCGGCGCCTGTCGCGACGTACACGGTGAAACGCGGCGACACGCTGCACCAGATCGCG
>DASSVX010000120.1:0-5531 GCA_035705655.1 Casimicrobiaceae bacterium | reverse complement strand
CGACGACCAAGGGCTACGAGATGCAGTCGCCGATCGTCCATCTCGATTTCAATACACGGGTGAAGCCGTTCGACGACGTGCGGGTGCGCCAGGCGATCTCGTTTGCAATCGACCGCAAGTTCGTCATCGACAACGTCTGGTTCGGCTTCGGCAAGCCGGCGACCGGTCCGATCAGCTCGAATTTCGCACCGAGCGGCATCTACACGCCGGACGTCAAGAACTACAACGTGCCCAATGGCGCCGACGTCGCGAACAAGATGCTCGACGAGGCCGGTTACAAGCGCAAGACCGACGGCACCCGCTTCGAGATCGTGCACGACATCACGCCGTACGGCGACGAATGGCAGCGCTACGGCGAATACGTCAAGCAGGCGCTGGCCAAGATCGGGGTCAAGGCGACGCTGCGCTACGAGGATGTCCCGACGTGGCTGCGACGCATCTACACCGATTACGACTTCCAGCTCACGTCGAACTGGGTCCAGAACCTCGCCGATCCGGTGATCGGCATCGATCGTCTTTATTCGTCGTGGTCGATCAAGAAGGGCACCGTGTTCGTCAACGATTCCGGCTGGAGCACGCCCGAGACCGATCGGCTGATGAAGGAGGCCGCCGTCGAGACCGACCCGAAGAAGCGCGGCGCGCTCTACCACCAGTTCCAGAAGCTGACCGTCGAAGCGGCACCGATCGTGTGGGTGATGGAGCTCAACTTCGTGAGCGTGTACGACAGCAAGTTCAAGGATCTGACCGTCAGCCCGCTCGGCACGTACGCCGCGTTCAACAAGGCTTCGCTCGCAGCGTAGTCGCTCGCCGGCACATCGCGCGCTCGCCTTCCATGGAAGTTGCCCGAGGGCGCGCGCGCTACATCGGTCGCCGGCTCGTGCAGGCGGTACCGACGATCCTCGTCATCGTCACGCTCAATTTCCTGCTGGTGCATCTTGCGCCCGGCAACGCCGCCGACGTCCTGGCCGGCGAATCCGGGTCGGCGACGCCGCAATACATGGCGTATCTCCGGCACCAGTTCGGG
The DNA here is from genome assembly GCA_035705655.1 of Casimicrobiaceae bacterium. GTDB lineage: Bacteria > Pseudomonadota > Gammaproteobacteria > Burkholderiales > Casimicrobiaceae > VBCG01. Next base: position 4,507 of record DASSVX010000120.1, on the reverse strand, counting down.
CTCGATCAGCCGCTCTACGTGCAGTACCTCGATTACCTGAAGAACGTGGTCACGCTCGAGCTCGGCTACTCGTTTCGCGAGGGAATGGCGGTGCGCGACCTGATTCTGCAGCGACTGGGTCCGACCTTGCTGCTGATGGGCACGACGATCGTGCTGTCGATCGGCGTCGGCATCCTGCTCGGCCTCGTCGCCGCCGGGCGTCCCAATTCGCTGCGCGATAACGCGATCTCGATTTTCGCCCTCGTCGCGTACGCGACGCCGCTGTTCTGGGTCGGGCTCATGTTCATCCTGCTGTTCTCGATCCAGCTGGGGTGGCTGCCCACCAGCGGCATGACCAACATCGCGGCGTTTTACACCGGCTGGCGCAAGGCGGGTGACGTCGCGCGCCATCTCGTGCTGCCTGCGCTCACGCTGTCGCTGTTCTACATGGCGCTCTACGTCCGGCTGATGCGCTCGTCGATGCTCGAGCAGAGCGGCATGGACTATGTCGTCACCGCGCGGTCGAAGGGCTTGACCGAGCGCACGATTACCTGGCGGCACGTGCTGCGCAACGCGTGTCTGCCGGTCGTGACGATGGCGGGCGTGCAGGTCGGCAACCTGCTCGGCGGGTCGGTCGTCGTCGAGACGGTGTTCGGCTGGCCGGGCATCGGGCTCCTCGCGTTCCGCGCGCTGTTCGCGCGCGACCTCAATCTGCTGCTCGGCATCTTTTTCGTCGCCGCCTGCCTCGTGATCGCCGTCAACATCATCGTCGACGTGATCTATTCCGTGCTCGATCCGCGCATCCGCCTGCGATGAGCGCTGCCGGGCCGCCCCAAAGCGCGAATTCCACCCCCGCGGGGGGCAGCGCAGCTGCGCAGCAGCAAGCGTGGGGGGATCAATGAGCGCGAAGGCCGACGTTCTTGCCTTCTGCCAACGCTACGCGCGCAATCGCGCGGCGCTGGTCGCGCTCGGCGTTCTCGTCGCCATCGTCGTCGTTGCGATCGCGGGTCCGCATCTGTTGCGGCACGCTGGTCCGTTCGAGCTGGCCGGTCCGCCGTTCCAGCCGCCATTCGGCCGTTTTGCGCTCGGCACCGACATGCTCGGCCGCGACGAGCTCGTCGGGATCGTCTTCGGTGCGCGCACGTCGCTCGTGATCGGGCTCGTCGCGACGTTGTTCGCGACGCTGCTCGGCGTGCTGCTGGGAGGCATCGCCGGGTATTACGGCGGCGTCGCCGACGAGGCGCTGATGCGGCTGACCGAGATCTTCCAGACGATTCCGTCGTTCCTGTTCTCGATCCTGGTCGTCGCGATCCTGAGCCCGTCGATCGAAAGCGTGATCATCGCGATCGCCGTCGTTTCCTGGCCGCCGATGGCACGGCTCGTGCGCGGCGAGTTCCGCTCGCTCGCGGGCCGCGAATTCGTGCAGGCGTGCGTCTCGATGGGCATGAGCGACCTGCGCGTGATCGCGCTGCATATCCTGCCCAACTGCCTGTCGTCGATCATCGTCACCGGATCGCTGCTCGTGGCCACCGCGATCCTGACCGAATCGGCGTTGTCGTTTCTCGGCCTGTCGGATCCCAACGTGATGAGCTGGGGATTCATGGTGGGCGCCGCCCGCGACTTCCTGCAGCGCGCGTGGTGGCTGTGCGCGATTCCCGGCGTCGCGATTCTCGTCACCGTGCTCGCGATCAACCTCGTCGGCGATGGGCTCAACGATGCGCTGAACCCGCGGCTTCGCCACCTGTAGCCCATGTCCGAGACGATCCTCGACATCGAGCGCCTGACGGTGGACCTGCCTTCGTGGGCCGACCGTCCGCAAGCCGTGACCGGCGTGAGTCTTGCGTTGCGGCGTAACGAGATCCTGTGCGTCGTCGGCGAATCGGGATCGGGAAAATCGGTGATGGCACGGGCCATCATGGGATTGCTTCCGGCGCCGCATTTGCGCGCAAGCGCCGGCCGCATCCTGCTCGACGGCGAGGATCTGCTGAGGGCCGACGCGGCGCGCATGCGTGCGATCCGCTGCCGCCGCATCTCGATGATCTTCCAGGAGCCGATGACGGCGCTGAATCCGGTGAAGACGCTCGGTGCGCAGATCGACGAGGTGCTGGCGGTGCACACCGCGCTTCCACGGCGCGCACGCACCGAGCGGATCGCGGCGATGCTCGAATCGGTGCGCCTCTCCGATGCGCAGCACCTGATGCGCGCCTATCCGCACGAAATCTCCGGCGGTCAGCGCCAGCGCGCGATGATCGCGATGGCGCTGATCCTCGAGCCTTCGGTGCTGATCGCCGACGAGCCGACGACCGCCCTCGACGTGACGACGCAGGCGGGGATCCTGGCGCTGATCCGCGACGTGCAGCGGTCGCGGCACATGGGCGTGGTGTTCATCACGCACGATTTCGGCGTGGTCGCCGAGATCGCCGACCGCGTCGCCGTGATGCAGCAGGGCCGGGTGGTCGAGTTCGGCGATGCGCCGCAGGTGCTGAACGCACCCGCGCATCCCTATACGCAGGCGCTGATCGCGGCGATTCCCGGGCTGACGCCGATGACGCGCCCGGCGAACGAAACGGCGCCGCTCGCGCTCACCGTGCGCGCCCTCGACAAGACGTATCGCGCAAGCGGCAGCTTCGGCGGCCGCGATCGCGTGGTGCGCGCCTTGAAGTCGGTCGAGCTTGCGATCCGGCACGGCGAAACGCTGGGCGTCGTCGGGGAATCCGGATCGGGCAAGTCGACGCTCGCGCGCTGCATCGTGCGCCTCGTCCACGCCGACAACGGGTCCGTCGTCGTGCGCGATGTCGACTGGATGCAGCTTTCGCGACGGCGATTGCGCGCACATCGCCGCTACGTGCAGATCGTGTTTCAGGACCCCTTCGGCTCGCTCGACCCGCGCTGCAGCGTGGGCAGGCTGATTGCCGAGGGCCCGATCGTGTGCGGCGTGTCGGAGGCCGATGCACTGGCCCGTGCGTACGCGTTGCTGGAACTGGTCGGCCTCGACCGGCGTGCCGCGGACCGCTATCCGCACGAATTCTCGGGCGGGCAGCGGCAGCGGATCGGCATTGCGCGCGCGCTCGCGCTCGACCCGGCGATCCTCGTGGCCGACGAGCCGGTGTCGGCACTCGACGTGTCGGTGCAGGCGCAGGTGTTGCGCCTGCTCGCCGATATCCGCGATCGCTTCAACCTCGCGATGCTTTTCATCACGCATGACCTGCGCGTCGCCGCGCAGGTATGCGACCGCATCGCCGTCATGCGCGACGGCGAAATCGTCGAGCAGGGCGAGACGGCGCGCGTCTACGCCGATCCGCAGCACGCGTACACGCGGGCGCTGCTGGCGGCCGTGCCGGGGCGGCACTGGCAGGCATCGGCCGTTCTCGCGGCCGAACGCCGTTCGGCATCGCGCATTTAGCACTATCATCCATTGCCATGTCCTCCGATCTCGCCTACCGCTCTGCAGCCGAGCTGATCGCGCTTTATCGCGCGAAGCACGCATCGCCCGTCGAAGTGACGCGTGCATGTCTTGCGCGCATCGAGGCATTGAATCCGGCACTCAATGCGTTTTGCATCGTCGACGCCGAAGGCGCGCTGCGCGCGGCGGGCGAGTCCGAGGCGCGCTGGATGCGTGGCGCGCCGCAAGGGTTGCTGGACGGCGTGCCGGTCTCGATCAAGGATTTGCTGCTGACGACCGGATGGCCGACGTTGCGCGGCTCGCGCACCGTCGACGCGAATCAGGCGTGGAATCAGGACGCGCCGGCCGTGGCGCGCTTGCGCGAGCACCATGCGATCATGCTTGGCAAGACTACGACGCCCGAGTTCGGCTGGAAAGCGGTGACGGACAGCCCGCTCACCGGGATCACTCGCAATCCCTGGAATCCCGCCAGGACACCCGGCGGCAGCAGCGGGGGCGCGGCAGTCGCGGTCGCGACCGGCATGGGCGCACTCGCCGTCGGTACCGACGGCGGTGGATCGATCCGGATCCCGGCGTCATTCACCGGCATCTTCGGATTGAAGCCGAGCTTCGGGCGCGTTCCGGCCTGGCCGCTCAGCCTGTTCGGCACCGTCTCGCACGTAGGGCCGATGACGCGCAGCGTCGAGGATGCGGCGCTGATGCTCGACGTGATCAGCGAGCCCGACATTCGCGACTGGTTCGCGCTTCCCTACGATGCTCGGGATTACCGCGACGGATTGAACGACGGCATCGCCGGCCTGCGCATGGCCTTCGCGCCGACGCTTGGCGGTGCGCAAGTCGATGCGGAGGTCGGCGACATCGTCGAGCGCGCGGTGGCGGCATTCGCCGAGCTTGGCGCCGACGTCGTCGTGGCCGCGCCGGAGCTTGGCGACGTCGCAAACGTAGGACGCACGCACTGGTGGGCCGGCGCGACGCGCGTGGTGCACTCGATGGCCCCGGAACGACGCGCATTGGCCGACCCCGGGCTGTTGCGCATCGCCGAGAAAGGCAGCGGGTTCACGCTCGCCGACTATCTCGAAGCGGTCGAGGCGCGTGGCGCGATCGGCGCAGCATTGCGCCAGTTCC
>DASSVX010000119.1:0-7280 GCA_035705655.1 Casimicrobiaceae bacterium | reverse complement strand
GGGCGATCGTCGCCTTCAACGCCGGCAGCATGGAAAACGATTGGTAGACGGCGCGCACGCCGTCGAGCGCCGCCTGCTGCGCGTCGGCATCGCGGTTCTGCCATTCGCGGACGAGGCGGGCGATGGGTCCTGGATTGACGTTGGCGATGGCGCTGATGCACCCGGCGCCACCCGCGCGCAACGTCGCGAGCAGGAAGCTTTCGCTGCCCGAAAAGACGTCGAAGCCCTGCGCCTCAAAGCGCTCGAGCATCGCGCGCGTATTGTCGAAATCGCCCGAGCTGTCCTTGATGCCCGCGATCGTGCCCGGGTAGCGCGCCAGCAGGCGCTCGATCAGCGGGAGGCCGATCGGCACCTGCGACACCTGCGGGATGTGATAGAGGTAGATGCGAAGCCGCGCGTCGCCGACGCGCTCGATCACGTCGGAATAGCTCGCGAAGAGCCCGTCGTCGGACACGCCCTTGTAATAGAACGGCGGCAGCATCAGCACGCCGCCACAGCCGTGGCGCATTGCGTGGCGCGTCAGCTCGACAGTGTCGGGCAGCGCGCAACAGCCGGTGCCCGGCATCATGCGCTGCGGTGGAATGCCCGCGGCGACGAGTGCGTCGAGAAGACCGAGCTTTTCGGGCACCGTCAGCGAGTTGCCTTCGGAATTGGTGCCGAATACTGCGAGGCCCGTCTCCTGTGCGAGAAGCCAGCGGCAGTGGCGGGCGAGACGGCCCGCATCGGGACGCAGATCGGCGGTGAACGGCGTGACGACCGGCGCAAGCGCGCCGTGCAGACGTGGGGCCGGGTTCAAGGCGCTCTCCTTTCGCATGCGCGGATAAATGCGACGTGGCGCCGACGCGTCAGCGCGGGTGCGGCCAGCGGCCGCCGAGCCTGCCGGTGATTTCCTCGGCGATGCGCGACACGAGCGGGCCGAGCTGCTTGATGCGGGGGTCGGGCAGTCGCGACGACGGACCGGCGAGCGAAATCGCGCCGAGCGGCTCGGCATGCTCGTCGTAGATGGGGGCTGCGACGCAGCGCGTGCCGGGCAGGTGCTCCTCGTCGTCGAACGAAAAGCCGCGCTGGCGGATCACGCGAATGCTGGCCCACATCGTCTCGGGCGACGTGATCGTGTTCTCGGTGATGCGCGGCAGGCCCCTGACCTTGATCAGCGCGTCGATCTGGTCGTCGGGCAGCGACGCGAAGATCGCCTTGCCGACGCCCGACGCGTGCAGCGGCACGCGGCTGCCGAGCTTCACGATCGTGCGCATCGTCTCGCGGCACTGCACCTGGTCGATGAACACCGCTTCGGTACCGTCGAGGATCGCGAGGTTCGCCGTTTCGCCGCATTGCTCCATCAGCCGGCGCATGTACGCATGACTGTGCGTCGCGAAGTCGCGGTTGGCAAGGAAGCTCGAGCCGACGGTGAACGCGGAAAGGCCCACGTACCAGCGTCCGAGGTCGCCCATCTGGTAAACGAACCCGGTCTTCTCCAGCGTGCCGAGCAGCCGATGCGTCGTCGACGCGGGCAACTCGACCCGATGCGCGATGTCGGTGAGCGTCAATCCGCCTTCGCTGCGTGCGAGACATTCGAGGATCGACAGCCCGCGCGTGAGGCTTTGCACCTGCGCGGTTGCGCTGCCGGGGCGCGACGGCGTGCGGCCGCGCGGTGGCGGGGTCAGGCGATGGACGGTCGTCACGGCGATGGGGAACGGGCAGCGCTAGTCTAGCGCGGCGCCTGCAGATGGGCCGTCGCTGCGTATTCGGTGCCCGCGATGTCGATCGCGTAACGCGCACCGAGGATCTGCGCGTCGGAAAGCGGGACCTCCGCCGCGCGCGATTTCACGTAGCCGAATGCGACGCTGCGGCCGAGCTTGCGGCTGTAGCCCGCCGACGTGATTTCGCCGGCCGGCACGGCGTCGATCAGGATCGGCTCGCCGCCCCACGCGAACGCGGCCGGGTCGTCGAGCGTGAACTGGACGAGCCGCTTGTCCACCCCGTGCGCGCGCTGCCGGCGCAACGCGTCGCGGCCGATGAATTGCGGCTTGTCGAACGCAACCGCGTGCGCGAGACCTGCCTCGAGCGGCGTCTCGTCGGGCGACAGCTCCGCGCCCCAGGCACGCCGCCCCGCCTCGATGCGCAACGCGTCGATCGTGTAATAGCCGGCGTCGCGCAGCCCGAAACGCATGCCTTCGCTGCCTAGTGCGTCGTAGAGCGTCACGCACTGGTCGGTGGGCACGCAGAGCTCGTAACCGGGACCGCCGACGTAGCTGATGCGTGCGGCACGGGCGCGTGCGTAACCGACGTCGACGATGCGTGTCGTGCCGGACGGCAGCCCAGCCTTGGACACGTCATCACGCGACAGCGACGACAGCAGCGCTTCGGCGCGCGGTCCCATCAGCGACAGGATCGACCATGCGCTCGTCACGTCGACGAGCGACGCATGCTCGTCGTCGCCGATGTGGCTTTCGATCCATCCGAAATCGCGCGTCGTCTGCGCGGTGCCGGTGAGGATGAAGAATTCGTTCGCGGCCACGCGCGTGATCGTGAGATCGCTCTCGAATCCGCCGCGGGCGTTGAGGAGCGCGGTATAGACGATGCGCCCGACCGGGACGTCGATGCGGTTTGCGCAGAGCCGCTCGAGAACCGCAAGCGCATCGCGGCCCTTCAGCACGAATTTGGAAAACGACGCCTGGTCGAAGACGACGACCTCTTCGCGACAGGCGCGCTGCTCGTCGAGCATCCATGCGAGCCAGCCCGGCGTATCGAGCGTGGGCGGCGGCTCGCTCGCGCGCTCGGGAAGGAAGTAGTTGGCGCGTTCCCAGTTGTTCTTCGTGCCGAACACGGCGCGTTTGTCGCGCAGCCGGTCATGGAGCGGCGAGCGCCGCAGCGGCCGCACCGACGAAAGCTCCTCGCGCGGCCAGCGCATCGCATAGTGCAGGCCGAGCGTTTCGACCGTGCGATCGGCGAGATGGCGCCGGTTGACGTGCAGCGGTGCGAAGCGGCGAATGTCGACGTCCCATGCGTCGAACGGCGGCTCGCCGCCGACCAGCCATTCGGCGACGAGCCGTCCTGCACCGCCCGCGTTGGCAATGCCCGACGAATTGAAGCCGGCGCAAACGAAATAGCCGCGCAACTCGGGTGCCTCGCCGAGCAGGAAGTTGCCGTCGAGCGTGAAGCTTTCCGGCCCGTTCAGCAGCAGCTTGACCGGCGCCGTTTCGAGACAGGGCATCCGGTGCAGCGCGGTTTGCATCAGCACCTCGAACTGGTCCCAGTCCTCGGGCAGCAGCTGGAACTCGAACCGCTCGGGAATGCGCTCGACGTTCCATGGCTTGGCGACCGGCTCGAAGCCGCCCATCACGACGCCGCCGACTTCCTCCTTGAAGTAGATGTAGCCGTCGGGATCGCGAATCACCGGCATGTCGGTCGTGACACCGTCGATCGGCTCGGTGACGAGATAGAAATGCTCGGCCGATGCAAGCGGCACCGCGACGCCGGCGAGCGCGCCGAATTCGCGCGCCCACTGGCCGGCGCAATTGACCACGAACTCGCAGACGATCTCGCCGCGCGCGTCACCCGCCGTCCACTGCACGCCGCTGACATGCCGGTTGTGCGCGCCGACGCCCGTCACCTTCGCGCCTTCGACGATGCGTGCGCCGCGCGCCCGTGCGCCCTTCGCAAGCGATTGCGTGAGATCGGTCGGATTCGCCTTGCCGTCGCCCGGAATCCACACACCGCCTTCGAGATCGTCGGTGCGAAGCAGCGGCAGCTGCGCGGCGATCTCCTGCGGCGCGAGCCATGCGAATTCGACGCCGAAGCTGCGTGCGCGCGCCATCTGCCGGCGCATCAGCTGCATGCGCTCGCGCGTTTTCGCGACATTCACGCTACCGCATTGCTTCCATCCGGTGGCGAGGCCGGTTTCGCGCTCGAGCGACGCATAGAGCTCGATGCCGTAGCGGCTCATCCGCGTCGCGTTGCGCGTGGCGCGCATCTGGCCGACGAGGCCGGCCGCGTGCCAGGTCGTGCCGCACGTGAGGCGTCCCTGCTCGAGGAGCACGACGTCGGTGAGCCCGAGCTTCGTCAGGTGATACGCCGCCGACGCACCGGCAATGCCGCCGCCGACGACCACCGCGCGAGCATGGGTGGGGACGTTCACGCCGCGCCTTACAGTTTCAGTGCGGCGATGCCCACCGCCACGCTGGCGGCACCCGCCAGGCGCATCGCGCCAAAACCCTCCTTCAGCCACAGCGCGCCGATCAGCGCGGCGAACAGCACCGACGTTTCGCGCAGCGCGGCGACGGCGGCGACCGGCGCGCGCGTCATCGCAAACAGCACGATGCCGTACGCGGCGAGGCTCGCCGCGCCCCCGACGAGTCCGCGACGCCAGCCGCGCTGCAGGTAGGCGGCCCCGGCGGCGCCGCGCCGCCGGAGGATCCATGCGATGAACGGCAGGCCTTCGATGAAGATCAGCCAGGTGACGTAGGCGAGCGCGTTGCCCGACGCGCGCGCGCCGCTGCCGTCGACGAGCGTATAGGCTGCGATGATCGCGGCATTGGCGAACGCCCACCGGGCGGCCGACGGCGGATGACGCTCGCGGCGCACGAAGGCGATGCTGACGATGCCGGTGCAGATCAGCACGATGCCGAGCATCGCATGCGTGGTCGGAAGCTCGTGCAGGAACACGACGCCGAGCACCGCGACGATCAGCGGCGCGCTGCCGCGCATCAGCGGATAGGCGAACGACAGGTCGCCGGTGCGGTACGCCTGTGCGAGCGTCACGTAATACGCGAAGTGGATCACCGTGGAACCCGCGATGAATTTCCACGCGGAAGGGTCGGGCAGCGGCACGAACGGAAGGACGACGAGCGCGCACAGGCACGAGCCGGCGACGACGGTCGCCGTGTCGAGCATCGGATCGCCGCCGGGCGCGCCCTTCAGCAGCGCGTTCCAGCCTGCGTGCAGCAGGCCGGCGCCGAGGACGGCGAGCGTGATGCCGAGCGACAGCTCCTGCGCCGGCATCACCATCCGGGAATCATGCGGTCTTCGGCTTGCGCTTCTGCCATGCGGCGCCGTCGCCGAGCGGCGCAGCGCGATCGGCCGGTGCGGCGACGCTTTCGTCGGTCTTGAGCCGCGTGCGGGCAAGCACGCCCGCTTCCTCGAGGATCGGATAGGCGATCGAGCAGATGTGCGAATTGATCCGCCGCAGATCGGAAATGAGGTCGAGATGCAGCGACGACGTCTCGATGCTCTCGACCGTGTTACCGGCGAGACGACCGAGGTGCGAGTTCGCATACGCGCGCTCGAGGTCGCGGAACAGCACCTTCTGCGCGAGCAGCTCCTGCGCATGCTTCAGGTCGCCGTTCAGGAACACCGACAGCCCGAGGCGCAGGTTCGCGATCAGCCGCGCATGCAGGTCGCAGATCTCGGCCATGCCGGCCTCGGAGAAATTGCGGCCCTTGTCGATCTTCTTGTCCTCGAGGTCGGTCAGGATGCGCTCGATGATGTCGCCGACCTGTTCCATGTTGATCGCGAACGACACGATGTCGGCCCAGCGGCGGCCTTCGCGCTGCTCGAGCGCCTCGCGCGGAATCTGCGCGAGGTAGAGCTTCACCGCCGTATAGAGCTCGTCGACGATGTCGTCGGTCTTGCGCAGGTGCTCGGCGAGCGTGCGATCGTTCGTCGTCAGGACGGTCAGCATCCCGGCGAGCATCTGCTCGACCACGTCGCCGATGCGCATCGCCTCGCGCGCGGCACAGGCGATGGCGAGGCCCGGCGTGTCGAGCGCCGACGGGTCGAGATGGCGCGGCTTCGCCGGGTCCTCGGACAGCGGACGCGCCGGCAGCAGTTGCTCGGCGATCTTCGCGATGTGCTCGGTCCAGTACAGCAGCAGCAGTGCCAGCACGACGTTGAACGCGAGGTGGAACAGCACGACCTCACGCGCCGCGTCGAGGCCGATGCCGCCGATCCACTCGTCGAGATGGCCGGCGAGCGGGACGGCGAGCACGCAGCCGATCAGCTTGAACAGGAAGTTGCCGAGCGTGACGCGCCGCGCTTCGGGTGCGGCGCGCAGCGTCGACAGCATGCCGAGCACGCCGCTGCCCAGATTCGCGCCGAGCACGAGACCGAGTGCTACCGGCAGCGCGATGACGTGCAGCGATGCGAGTGTCGCGACGAGCAGCACCACCGCGAGGCTCGAATAGCACAGCACGGTGAAAAGCGCGGCCACCAGCATGTCGAGCATCACGTCGCCGGTGAGCGACGCGAAGATCACCTTGACGCCGGCCGCCTGCACGATCGGATGCGCCGCGACCGAAATCCACTGCAGCGCGAACATGATGAGCCCGAGGCCGATCAGGATGCGGCCGAAGCGTCCCGCGTTGCTGGCCTGGCTCGACAGGTAGAGGACGATGCCGCTGAAGATCAAAAGCGGCGCGAGCCACGACAGGTCGAACGACAGCAGCACCGTGACGAGCGCGGTGCCCACGTCGGCGCCGAGCATGACGGCGAGTGCGGGTGCGGTGCCGATCAGCCCCTGTCCCGCAAACGCGGCCACGATCAGCGCCGTGGCGGTGCTGCTCTGGATGAGACCGGTGACGCCGAGCCCGGCGAAGAACGCCGACACGCGCTTGCTCACGCTGCGCCGGAGCACGCGGCGCAGGTCGCCGCCGTACATCCGCAGGATGCCGGTGCGCACGATGTGCGTGCCCCATACGAGCAGCGACACGCCGGCCAGCAGGTTGAGCAATGTCTGCACGACTACGCGTCACTCACCAGGGTAGTGAGTACGTCTTGACGTTGGTGAAGCTCTTCATCGCCTCCTGAACTCCTTCCTTGTAGCCGAGCCCCGAGTCCTTGATGCCGCCGAACGGCGTCAGCTCGAGCCGATACCCGGGGACCTCGCGCACGTTCACCGTTCCGACCTGCAGTTCGCGGACGAACCGCGTGATGTAGTCCAGCCGATTGGTGCATACCGACGACGAGAGCCCGTACGCGGTCGAATTCGAGATCCGGATTGCCTCGTCGATGTCGCGAAAGCGGATCACCGGCGACACCGGCCCGAACGTTTCGGTGCGCACCACGTCCATGTCCGGGCTGACGTGGTCGAGCACCGTGGGCGAGTAGAGCGCGGCTTCGCGCCGGTTGCCATGCAAAAGCCATGCGCCCTGCGCGACGGCGGCGTCGACCTTCGCCTCGAAATTGCGCGCGGCCGCCTCGTCGATCACGGTTCCCATGTCGACCTTGGGGTCGGAAGGATCGCCGTACGTCCAGGCCCGCGTGCGCTCGAGCAGCTTTTCGAC
>DASSVX010000118.1:0-7805 GCA_035705655.1 Casimicrobiaceae bacterium | reverse complement strand
TCGAGCGTCGGCGCATAGGCGTCGGCGGTGGCGATCGCAAGATCCGCACGGGCGAGAAAGCGGTGACCCGAGCTCACGCGGCCCGCATCGAGCCCGAGCGCACGCACGCGGACGACATCGTCACCGTGCAGCGCCACGAGCCGGTGCGCCGGACGCACGAAGGCGACGTCGGTGAAGTAGCTGTTCGCTGCCGCGTAGCGCATGACCTTGGGGATCGGGAGGTGCGCGAGCACCACGTCGAGCGCTTCCTGCAACGCGCGATCGAGCGCCATGCCCGGCAGGGTGCGGCGCAGATAGACGTAGTCGCCCTTCCCGTCGGACGCCGTGTAGAGCCGATCGGGGCCGCGATCGGCATCGAGGGCGTCGGCGAGATGCGGGCGTCCGAGCGCGCGGAGCTTCTTTCGCAGCGCGTCGGTGGCCGCGCCCTGTGCATCGCGCGCGACCTTCGCCGGCATCAGCTTGTCGACCGCTTCCGCATCGGGCGCTACACGCCGCACCTGCGAGATCGCCACGGCGAGCCGGCGCGGTGTCGCATACGGCGTCGCGACGCTCGCGTCGGCCAGCAGATGGCGTCGCGACAATTCGGCGGCGAGCGTATCGGCGAAGGCCGCTTGGAGCGCCTTCAGCGCCTTCGGCGGCAACTCCTCGGTGACGATCTCGACGGCAAGCGTTGCCGTGGCCGGCCGCTGCGCTTCGTGTCGTGCCGCGTCGTCGCTCATGCCGGCGCGGCTTCGGTTGCACGCCGGAGGTTGGCGGGCAGCATCGGGAAGCCGAGCGCCTCGCGCGAATCGACGTACGCCTGCGCGACCTGCCGGGACAATGCGCGGATGCGTCCGATGTACGCCGCCCGCTCGGTGACCGAGATAGCGCCGCGCGCGTCGAGCAGGTTGAACGTGTGCGCCGCCTTGAGAATCATTTCATAGCCGGGAAGCGGCAGGCGCGCATCGAGCAGGCGCTTCGCCTCGGCCTCGTGGAACGCGAAGAGCTCGGTCAGCCGCGGCGCGTTCGACTGCTCGAAGTTGTACGTCGATTGCTCGACCTCGTTCTGGTGATAGACGTCGCCGTACGTCAACGTGCGCTCGTCGCCGTTGTCGCGCGTCGTCGTCCACGCGAGGTCGAACACGTTCTCCTTGCCCTGCAGGTACATCGCGAGCCGCTCGAGTCCGTAGGTGATCTCGCCGGTGATCGGATTGCAATCGAGTCCGCCCACCTGCTGGAAGTAGGTGAACTGCGTCACTTCCATGCCGTTCAGCCACACTTCCCAGCCGAGCCCCCAGGCGCCGAGCGTGGGGTTCTCCCAATCGTCCTCGACGAAGCGCACGTCGTTTCGCGTGAGATCGAAGCCGAGCGCCGCGAGCGAGCCGAGATAGAGCTCGAGGATGTCTGCGGGTGCCGGCTTCAGCACGACCTGGTACTGGTAGTAATGCTGCAGCCGATTGGGGTTCTCGCCGTAGCGGCCGTCCTTCGGGCGGCGCGACGGCTGCACGTAGGCCGCGCGCCACGGCTCGGGGCCGAGTGCGCGCAGGAACGTCGCCGTGTGCGACGTGCCGGCGCCCACTTCGATGTCGTACGGTTGCAGCAGTGCGCAGCCGCGATCGGCCCAGTAGTGCTGGAGCGTCTGGATGATCTCCTGGAACGTCTGCATCGTGACCGCGCCTTGCGTGCTTCGACCTGACACGATTCTACCTTCGCCGGTAACGCACGCCGGGCGCGACGATCAGCACCGCGCACAGCACGAGCACCGCAACGTCGCCGGCGCGAAGATACGGAGTTTCACCGCTGCGGCCGGTGACGGTGACTTCGAGCACGCCGGTCGTGAACCACGGCAGCCGCGCGATTTCGCGGCCGTCCTCGCCGATCGCCGACGTGATACCGGTGTTCGTCGCGCGAAGCATCGGCCGCCCGAGCTCGAGTGCGCGCATCGCGGCGATCTGGTTGTGCTGCTCGGCGGCGATCGAGCGTCCGTACCAAGCATCGTTGGTCACGTTGACGAGCAGCTGCGCATCGCGGGCGCCGTGGCGCAGCTCGCTGCCGAACGCGTCCTCGTAGCAGATGTCCACGGCGACTCGTGTGCCGGCCACCGACAGCGCGGGTTGCGTTGCGCCGCCGCGCGCCTGGTCGGCGAGCGGAATGGCGAGCACCGAGCGGATGAACCAGCCGATCACCGGCTTCAGCGGGATCGTTTCTCCGAACGGCACGAGATGATTCTTCCGGTAAAACTGCAGCGGGCTCGTGCCGAGTGCCACGACCGTGTTGTAGTAGCGCGGCTCGTCGCCGCCCTTCTCGGGCGGCAGCGCGGTGAAGAGCCCGGCGAGCACGTCGCCGTCGCGCGCGATCGCCGTGCGGATCAGCGACAACAGGATCGCATCGGGAATTTCGTCCGAGAACATCGGAAACGCGCTCTCGGGCAACACGATGAGCCGGCCGCGGCTCTGGCTCACGAGGTTCAGGTAGCGATCGAACGTCGCCGTGCGGAACTTGGGATCGAATTTCAGCTCCTGCACGACATTGCCCTGCACCAGCGACACCGGAAGCGGCGTCCCCGCCGCCTGCGTCCATTCGACGCTCGCCAGCGCGACGCCGACCGCCAGCAGCCCCGCCGCTACCGTCGCCGAAGCCCATGCGCGGCGCGCGGCATTCTGCGCCAGCGCATCGGCGAAGAGTGCGATCAGCCCGCCAACGAGTGCGACGACCAGCGTGACGAGATACACGCCACCTACCGGCGCATAGCCGCGCGCGAGTCCGTCGGGCACCTGCGAGTACCCGAGTGCGAGCCACGGAAAGCCGGTGAACAGGTAGCTGCGAATCCATTCGGTCGCGGTGAACGCGGCGGCTCCGACGAGCACGCGCTGCCACGAGCCGCTTCGCGTGAAGCGCACGGCGATGTAGCCGGCCAGCGCCGGCCACAGCGCGAGGTAGGCGGTGAGGACCGCGATCGCGAGCAGCGCAAGCCACTGCGCCATGCCGCCGAAGTTGACGAGCGCGATCGTGAGCCACGACGACCCGGCGGCGAACAAGCCGGCGCCGAACGCGAAGCCTTCCTGCGCGGCATGCCGCGGGGAATCGGCGCGCAGCCACACGCCGAACAGCAGTGCCAGCGTGACGAAGACGACGCCCGACACGCCGAACGGCGCGAACGCGAACACCGTGACTGCCCCCGCCGACGCGGCGAGCGCGAGCGGCAAGGCGCGCGCGGCGCTAATGCGTCCCCCCGCTCATTCCGCGCGAATCACGGATTGTCTTCGCCGGACGGCGGCGCGATGCGTTCGACCTGAAGCGTGTAGAGGCGCCGGCTGTCGGCGCGAAGCACCCGGAAGCGGAACGGACCGACGCTCGTCACTTCGCCGCGCTTCGGCAGGCGGCCGAACGCCTTCAGCACGAGGCCGCCGACGGTATCGAAATCCTCGTCTTCGAACGCGGTGCCGAACTGTGCGTTGAAGTCGGCGATCTCCGTCTGCGCCTTCACCCGGAAGCGGCCGTTCGCCTCGGGAATGACGTTGTCCTCGCTCTCGTCGAAGTCGTACTCGTCCTCGATATCACCGACGATCTGCTCGAGCACATCCTCGATCGTCACGAGCCCCGACACGCCGCCGTACTCGTCGACGACGATGGCGATGTGGTTGCGGTTGGCGCGGAACTCGCGCAGCAGCACGTTGAGCCGCTTGGATTCGGGAACGAACACCGCCGGGCGCAGCGTCTCGCGCAGGCTGAACGCATCGGGATCGGCGTAATAGTTCAGCAATTCCTTCGCGAGCAGGATGCCGACGACGTCGTCCTTCGATTCGCCGATCACCGGGAAGCGCGAATGCTTCGTCTCGATGATGAGCGGCATGAACTCGACCGGTGAATCGTCGATCGACACGCAGTCCATCTGCGCGCGCGGAATCATGATGTCGCGCACCGTCGTCTCCGACACCGACAGCACGCCCTCGATCATCGACAGCGCGTCGGCGTCGAGCAGCCGCCGCTCGAAGGCGCCGCGCAAAAGCGCGATCAGCTCCTCGCGATCTTCCGGCTCGCGCGTGAGCAGCGCCGACAGCCGTTCGAGGAGCGTGGGTTTGTCGTCGGGGGAATCGAACGGCGTCGCCATCACGAGGCCCGCGGGGCGCTGGGCGCGGGACGAGCGCCAACGCGCATGACGATGCGAGGTCGAGCCGCGGACCTCATGCGTAGGGGTTCGCGAATCCCAGGTCGCGCAGCAACGCGATTTCGCGCGCTTCCATCCGCGCGGCGTCGCCGTCGCGCTCGTGGTCGTATCCCTGCAGATGCAGCATGCCGTGGATCACCAGGTGCGCGTAATGCGCTCGAAGTGTCTTGCGCTGCTCCCGCGCCTCCCTTGCGATGACCGGCGCACACAAGACGATGTCGCCCGTCAGCGACACGCCGTCATCGTACACGAATGTCAGGACGTTGGTGGCGTAGTCGCGGCCGCGGTACCGCCGATTGAGCGCACGGCCCTCGCGGCCATCGACGAACCGGAACGTGACATCGGCATCGTGCTCGAGTGCCGCGCCTGCGATGCGAGCAAGTGCCGCCCGCTTCGGGATATCGGCGCTTTCGACCGTCGACTGGATGGCGAGCGAAAGCCGCGGAACGGCGTGCGGCTCGTGCGCTGTCGGTGCACTTGCTCGCCGCGAGCGGGCTGGCGTGCGGGACGAGGGGGCGTTACGTGCTCGTGTCGCGGTCGTAGGCATCGATGATTTTCTGCACGAGCGGATGGCGCACGACGTCGGCGCTCGTGAAGCGGACGAAACCGATGCCGCGCACGTCCTTCAACACCCGCTCGGCTTCGATCAACCCGCTCTTCTGTCCGCGCGCGAGGTCGATCTGCGTGACGTCGCCGGTGACCACCGCGCGCGTGCCGAAGCCGATACGCGTCAGGAACATCTTCATTTGCTCGGGCGTGGTGTTCTGCGCCTCGTCGAGGATGATGAACGAATGGTTGAGCGTGCGCCCGCGCATGTACGCGAGCGGCGCGAGCTCGATCGTCTGGCGCTCGAGCAGCCTCGCGGCCTTGTCGAAGCCCATCAGGTCGTAGAGTGCATCGAAGAGCGGCCGCAGGTACGGGTCGACCTTTTGCGCGAGATCGCCGGGCAGGAAGCCGAGCCGCTCGCCCGCCTCGACGGCCGGGCGCACGAGCACGATGCGCTTCACCGTGTCGCGCTCGAGCGCGTCGACCGCGCACGCGACGGCGAGGTACGTCTTGCCGGTACCTGCGGGACCGATGCCGAAGCTGATGTCGTGTGTTCGGATCACGTCGAGATACGCGATCTGGTTCGGCGTACGGCCATGCAGGTCGGCGCGGCGCGTGCGCAGCAGCGGTTGAGCCTCGCCCGGCAGCGCGACGGAAACGTCGCCGGCTGCATCGGCATCGCGGGCTCGCACGTGGGCCGCAGCGGCATCGGCGTCGGGATCGAGTGCGGCGATTTCCACGAGGCCGAGCTGGATGTCGTCGACGGACAGCGGCTTTTCCGCGTCGCCGTAGAAGCGCTGCAACGCGCGCGCGCCATGCGTCGCCTGGCGCCTCGGACCGGTGACGCTGAACGACGCGCCGCGACGCGCGATCGTGACGTCGAGCGCCGCTTCGATCTGGCGCAGGTTGGCGTCGAGCGGCCCGCAGAGATTGGCGAGCGCGCGGTTGTCGACCGGCGCGAGCGTCAGCGTTTCGGTAACGCGCCGGGTGTGATCCCCCCACGCTTGCCGCTTCGCCGCCGCGCTGCCCCCCGGGGGGGCGTGACTCGCGGCTCGGGGCGGCCCTTCGCCGCTCGCGCGCGGCTCGCGTCCACCACTAGACGCAGCGCGCCCGGCGGCTTTGGTGCGATGCGCGGGCGGGCTCAAACCGCCTGGCGGACGATCGGCGCCTTTTGCGCTTCGTCGAGCATGGCTCCCATCTCGAGGATATGCGCCTTCGCCTCCTCCGACATGCGGCGCGTCGGTGCGTGGCGAAGATCGGCGCGAAGACGCGTTGCCTCCACGCGCAAAAGCGCGCGCGCGTCGGCGGGCATCGATCCCGACGGGCGCAGCAGCGCGTCGGCGACACGCGTCGCATACTCGCGCTGCAGGTTGCGCCGGAACAGCGTGATGTCCTTGCCGGTCGTAAGCTCGCTCCACACCGCGTTGTGCAGCGTCGCGTAGAGCTCCGGGAGCTTGAGCGCGCTCTTCGGATCATCGACCTTCGCCGCGTTGTTCAGGAGCCGCTGCGCGATCGGCGCGCTCATCAGCGTGTCGAGCACGCCGCGCTGCAGCCCGAGGACCTGCTGGTCGATCGACAGGTCGAGCGGGGGCGCCGGCCGACCCAGCTCCTGCGCGTCGTCGATGTCGAACGTCGAGATCGTCATCTTGCGCAGGAACGAAGGCGAAAAGTCGAAGCTGCCGGCCGACAGCACTTCGTTCGCCAGCAGCGCGAGCGCCGCGCGCTGCTTCGTCGCGTCGACCGGCGTGAGAGGCTGCCTGCCGCTGCCCGCGTGATCGCGCAGCGTCGTGAGGCCGCCGATGTATTTCGACGCGTAGAGCGCGCCCTGCCCCGCTTCGTTGAGCCCGCGCGTGAAGTTGCGGCGCAGGATCGAATAGCTGTCGCCGGGCGCGAGCGTCATGCTCTCGGTGCGCTGCCACAGCTCGTGCACCAGCGCGAGACGCTTTTTCGCATAGGCAAGCGGATCGCTGCCGAGGTCGAGCTGGTTCACCGCCGGATCGATCGCGAAATAGGCGACGTCCTCGTCGGTGGAGTAGGCGAGCCACGGCTCGCTCGAGCGCGCGGCGATCTTCGCGAGCTCGGCCGTCTCGTTCGCGGGATCGATCGGCTTGTACGCGTATTCGATCGCCCAGTAGTCGTACGGGCCGAGCGTCGACATCGTGTACTCGCCCTGGCGCTCGCCCTTCACGGCGAGATTCCACGGGTTGTATTCCATCACCGAGCCCGAGATCCCGTGCGCAGCGGTGAACGCGGCGTCGGACAGCTCGGCTTCGTTGTACACGGTAGACGCGCGGAAGTTGTGCCGGAGGCCGAGCGTGTGACCGACCTCGTGCATCGTGACGTTCTTGAGGAACAGGTCGACGAACTTGTCGATGTCGGGGCTGTTGGGATCGAGCTCGCCGCGCGCCTCGAGCAGCGACATGCCGAACGCAGATTCCTCGGTAGCCGCATCGTCGTAGTTGCAGCTTTCGGCGTCGCTCTGCGCATGCGCATTGCCGCTCGTCGCTTCGGCGAACGCAGCGAAGGCATCCTTGCGCGGCGGCAGGTATTCGTGGCGCAGGTTGCGCACGACGCGCACGTTGTTCGCGTCGATCGCAATGTCGGCGTCGAGGATTTCTCCGGTGCGCGGATCGACCACCGACGGGCCGATGGCACCGTACGACGTCTTGGCCACCGTCTGCCAGCGCACCGAAGCGTGGCGGATGTCGGAGGTGTCGAAATCGGCGTTGTCAGGCTGCACCTCGACGTGGATCGCATCCTTGAAGCCGATGCGCTCGAACGCCTTGTTCCATTCGAGGATGCCTTCCTAGATCGGCTCGCGGTACTTCACCGGGATGTTGCGGTCGAGCCAGAACACGATCGGGGTCTTCGGCTCGGACAGCGCGGCCGACGGATCCTTCTTCTCGAGCCGCCAGTGATTGGCATAGCGCTCGACAGGCACGCGCGGGACGTCCGACGTGAAGTCGAGCACTTCGGTCGTGAAGTAACCGACACGCTCGTCGGCGGGACGCGGGTGCATCGGCTCGTCAGGCAGTTTCGCGAACGTGTAGTGATAGCCGATGAAGAGGCTGCGCGGGTCGGGGAGCGTCGTCGGCTGCGACGGCTGCTGCGC
>DASSVX010000117.1:0-7331 GCA_035705655.1 Casimicrobiaceae bacterium | reverse complement strand
CGCGTTCACCGCGTTCGCCAGCGTGCGACAGCGCAGGTGTGCGTCGTGCCGTGACGTGATGCGGATATCGGCGTGGCCGAGCAGCGGACTTCCCTGCCCAGCTGGAATAGCAGCGTCGCCGACCTTGTTGGCACGAGAACGAAACCGCCTGCCGGCGGAGCCTTCCACCGCCTGATGAATTTCCCCTACGACGTCACTCGGCAGACCGCACATGCAACCACCGACCAGAAAATCATCCGCATTGCCTGCCCCACGCAGGTTTGTTGCAACGTGCGCGGCTGCGGCTGCCTTCCTGTCAACGTCTGCAAGCTACGGTCAGGGTGCGCAAGCCCCACCCGCGGGTGGTCCGGTTCCCGGGAACGAACAACAAACTCCTGCGCCGGTTAACCCGCAGAGCCTGTCCTGCAACGACTTGAAGGCCGAACTCAAGTCTACTGGAGAACTGAGCATCCTCTCGGGACCTCGCGGGAGCTGGGGCGATACCTTCTACGGTCCCGCCGTCCCCCGGTGCCAGTTCTGGCAAACGCCCCAATTCACCTATGTCAGGACACGCGATGGTCTTTGTGGCATCGGCTACATCTGCGTCGACAAGTACTCGGTTGATTAGGCCGGCCCAACTCAGATTTTGGGACGCACCGCCTCGCGCACCTGGCACTTCGCGAGATCACCTTCGCATTGAAGCTTGGCCGCGCCACCGGTGATCCTCGTCGCGACGAACTTGCTCACGGGCGAATAAAGATGCGCGCACCACGCAGCCAACACTTCCGGCGGTGGCGTCTGGCTCGGGCGCCATTGCTTGCGACGTTCGACAAAGGCCCGGTCGCGGCGATAAAACGGGCAGAGTGACATCGGCACGTGCGCACGGACGCACTGCACGCATCGTCAGCGCGCGACGCCTCCGAGCGTTCCCGACACCTGGCACGCGTTGTTCTGGCCGATGAAGCTGCCGGTCATGCCGGACGACGTCCGTTCGAGCTCGTAGAGCGTCAGCGTGCCGTTGATCCCGTACGAGCAGGCGTAGTTCGCGTCGACCGTCCCCATGTGCCCGAGCTGGCTGTAGTTGCCGGTGATCGTGCAGTTGCCGAAGTTCGACTGCAGCGACAGCGTGAACGTGTTGGTCGCCGGATGATCGATCTGGAACGCGCCGAATTCCTCGACGTGGCCATTGTCGCTTGCCACCGCGCATCCGCTTTGATCGTAGACGAGGCCACCGAAGTAGCTGCCGGTGAAGTCCTCGTAGGCCCATAGCTGCCGCTCGATCTGCTTGTTGACGACCACACCATCGACGCTATAGGTGAGCGTCGCGAAATCGGTGCTGCTCGCATCGAACTGCAACGTGCCCACCTTGCGCGAGAACACCGAGTTCGGATTGAAGAATGCACCGAACCACGGACCGCTCGTCACGTAGAGATCGCCGGAAAAGAGCACGCGGCCCGAGTGCGGCTGGAAATATGCGGCGGCGGTGAACCATGTCGGCCGCCCGTCGGCCCCGTAGACGAAGAGGTCGACGAACAGAACGTCGGCCTGCTGCAGGATCGACGCTCCCCAGCCCGATTCATCGGGGTTCCACCATTGGTCGCTGAAGTTGGTGCCGGAGGATGCTCGCGCGGTCCATGCAAACGAACCAAGGGCGAGGGCAACGAGAAGCAGGCGAAGGGTGCGCATCGGGTCTCCGGCAGGGAACGCGATCAGGGTCGAACGGAAGCCATCTTTGCGGCGCACCGCGCCCGGTGGCCATCAGCAATTTGCGGGCATCGTCGTCGGTGTTCGTCCTACTCCCTCGAGACGGTGCATCCGCAAGCTAGGACTTCGGTGCGCCGGGGACATCGGGCGCTGCGGTTATCGGTGCCCCGGCCTCCTCGAGCGGTGCGACAAAATTGATGAGGCGCGGCAGCAGTTTGCCGGCGCGACCCGCGGTCGGCTCGAACTCGTATGACGTGACCGAGCAATTCGGCACGTCGGCCGCAGTATCGATCGCGAGGATCTGCTCTTCGCTCATCCGCTCGAGCAGGTAGCGCAGGCAGTTGACGATCACCTGGTGGGCGACGATCAGCACGCGCTGGCGGCGGTGCTCGCGCGTCATCGTGTCGAGCACGCTGCGCAGGCGCAGCAGCACGTCGCACCAGCTCTCGCCGCCGGGCGGGCGGAAATAGAATTTGCCGACGTGCGCGCGCTGCTCGGACAGCTCGGGATATTTGTGGCGGATTCCGACCTTGGTCAAGCGGTCGAGAACGCCGAATTCCTTTTCGCGCAATCGCTCGTCGCGTTGCGTCGCGAGCGCGGTCGCATCGATGCCCGCCGCCTCGAGCACGAGTCGCGAGGTCTCCACCGCGCGCAGATACGGTGAGGACAGCAGAACGGTTGGCCTGCGATGCACCGGCATTGCGCCGAACCAGCGTCCGAGCGCCAGCGATTGCCGCTCGCCGAGCACCGACAGCGGAGTATCGACGTCACGCGTCGTGATGTCGATCAGCGGGTGCGCTGCGGCCTCGGCGGCTTCGCGCGCGACGTTTCCGGCACTTTGTCCGTGCCGCACGATCCACAGGACCTGCGGCCACTTCTGCTCGGCCATCGTCGGTGATGCGGCCCACGCCAAGCTTCAGGCACGCTTGCGGCGCGCCGCCGGCTTCCTCTCCGCCGTCGCCTTGTGTGCGGCGGACGTTTTGCGGGCACGCGTGGCGGCCCGCGGCGCCGCGGCCTCCTCGTCGGCGTTCGCGGCGGCCCGTTTGGCGCCACGATCGGGGGCGGCACGTGCGCCGGTCTTGTCGATGCTGCGCTTGAGAAGCTCCATCAGGTCGATCACCTGCGCCGAGCGTCCCTCGCCGGCTTCGGCCTCGGGCTTCGTCAGCACCTTCGTCTCGCCGTGCTTCACCTTCTCCTCGATGCGCTGCAGCAGGTCTTCGTTGTAGGTGTCCTCGAACTCTTCCGGTTTCCACTCGCCCGACATGTCCGCGATCAGCTTCTGCGCGAGCTCCATTTCCTTTGCCGTCACACCCGCGGTCTTGAGCGACATGGGCGGGAAATCGAACTCCTTCTCCTTGCGCAGCTCGTTCGCATACCGAAGCGTGAGCATCATCAGAGCCTCACCGACGGGGACGACGGCGGCAAGATGGTGCGACGTGCGGATCACGACCTGCCCGACGCCGACCTTGCCTGTCGCGCGCATCGTTTCACGCAGCAGCGCATAGACCTTCTGCCCGCGTTCGCCGGGTACGAGGTAGTACGGCGTCTCGAAATACTGGGGCGGAATGCTCTTCGCGTCGACGAACGTGGCAATCTCGACGGATTTCGCCTGCTGCACGTTCGCGCGGCGAAAATCCTCGTCGCTCATCACGACGTACTGGTCCTTTTCGTATTCGTAGCCCTTGACGATGTCGTTCCACGGCACCTCCGCCCCGGTGCTCTTGTTGTAGCGCTTGTAGCCGACCGGGCTGAAGTCGCGCTTGTCGAGCATCGAGAACGAAAGGGTGTGCGATTGCGATGCCGGGTAGAGCTCCACCGGAACGTTGACGAGCCCGAAGCTGATGGTGCCTTTCCAGATTGCCCTCGCCATGTCATCTCCTCGTCGCGCCGGAGCGCACTTGCGCAAGCATCGCGTCGGTCAGCGCTTGCCGCACGCGCGGCAGCCGGTCCCAGGGATCGCGCTTGCGCTTGCGCAGCCGCGCGGGGACGTTTCGTGCGTTGAAGTAATCGAAGCGCACATCCTTGTCGAGCTCCGCCCAGTCGATCGGCATCGCCACCGGCGCGTTCGCCTTCGCGCGCACCGAATAGGCGGCAACCGCGGTGGCGCCTTCGGCGTTGCGCAGGTAGTCGACGAAGATGAGCCCGCTGCGTCGCGACTTCGTGGCTTTCGCGATGAAGCGGTCGGGAAACGTGCGCACCAGTAATTCGGCAATGCCGCGGCAGAACTCCTTCGCCTCGTCCCAGGGCCGTGTCGGCTCGAGCGGAACGACGACGTGCAGGCCCTTGCCGCCGGTCGTCTTCAGGAACGCTTCGAGCCCGAGCGTGTCGAGGAGCTTGCGCAGCACGGTGACCGCGTCGACGAGCTTGTCGAAGCCGAGCGCTTCATCGGGGTCGAAGTCGAAGATCAGGCGGTCGGGATAACCGAGCTTCGGCGCGCGCGACCCCCACGGATGCAGCTCGAGCACGCCCATCTGCAACAGCGCGACGACGGCACTGACGCTGTTCGCCATCATGTACGGCTTCACGCCGCCGCTGTCGCGAATGTCGATGCGGTCGATGTATTGCGACACCGATTCGTTTGCATGCTTCTGGTAGAAGCAGGGCTTGTCCCAGCCGTTGGGGCAGCGCACGAGCGTGAGCGGGCGATCGCGCAGCTGCGCCACGAGCTTTTCACCGACCGCGGCGTAGTAGCGGGCGACGTCGAGCTTCGTGATCCCCGCCTCCGGATACAGAAGCTTGCTCGCGTTGCTGATCGCCACACCTTCGATCGCGTCCGCGGCGTCCGCGATCTCGCCCGGCGCGCGCCGCCTGGCGCTCGGCTTTCGCGCGGGTCGCGTCGCGGCAGGCTTCGGCTCTGCGGTATCGCCTTGCGCTCCACTGTCCGCCGCGTTGCCGGCAGGCGTTTCGCGCACGATGTCGCGCGCCGGCTTGTCCTCGCGCACGCCCTGAAATGACGGGTGGCGAAGCGTGCCGTCGCGCGTCCATTCGGTGAACGAAACTTCGCCGACGAGCTCGGGCTTGACCCAATGCGCGCGGCGTCCTTCGGCGCCGGTCGGCGGATTGGCGAACGGCGGCTTGTCGGTCGCGAGCTTTGACAGACGCTTCGCGAGCGTTGTGAGCGTTGCGTCGTTGAAGCCTGTGCCGACCTTGCCGCAATAGCGCAGCTCGCCGCGTTCGTGCACGCCGAGGAGCAATGCGCCGAACCCCGTGCGCGCGCCCTGCGGCTCGGTGTAGCCGCCGATGACGAATTCCTGGCGCAGGCCGCATTTCACCTTCTGCCAGTCGCGCCCGCGGCTTCCCCGGTAGCGCGAATCGGCGCGCTTCGACACGATGCCTTCGAGCCCGAGCTTGCACGCTTCGGCGAAAAAGGAGGCGCCGTTGCCCCGGACGTGGTCGCTGTAGCGAATCACCGATCCTTCACCGGCGAGCTTCCCGAGCATCGCCTTGCGCGCATCGAGCGTTGCGTCGCGAAGGTCGTAGCCGTCGAGGTAGGGCAGGTCGAAGACGCAGTAGACGAGCTTTGCAGCCGTACCTTCCGAAAGCACGTTCTGCAGCGCCTGGAAACTGGTGCGGCCCTTGGCGTCCATCACGACGATCTCGCCGTCGATCCACGCGCTTTTCACGGGCAGCCGTTCGAGCGCGTCGACGATCGCCGGGAACGACGTTGTCCAGTCCTTGCCGTTGCGCGAGACGATCCGGCATCGTCCGTCGGCGATGCGCGACAGCATCCGGTACCCGTCGAACTTGATCTCGTGCACCCATTCATCGCCCGGTGGCGCGCGATCGACCAGCGTGGCGAGCTCGGCATCCATCGATTCGGGTTGCGCCACCTTGCGCGCGCCCTCGACCTTCGCCGGCGACAATGCCGGCTTGCGCCGCCGCACGGCGCCGGTGCGCACGTTCTCGGCCACCGACTTGTTCGAGTGCCATACGCGATCGGGATCGGCCGCGATCGCTTCGATGCTACGCCCCGACGCGACGCTGTCGGGCTCGGTGTCGACGACATGCGCATCGGCACCCGATCGCGCGTAGTCGTCGTTCTCCTTGATGAGCAGCCAGCTCTTGTCGCCGCCGTACTTGCCGCCGTGGCTTTTGACGAGCATCCAGCCGCCCCGCAGCTTTTCGCCATGCAGCTCGAACTTGAGCTTGCCCTGGCGATAGGCGGCCTCGGCGTCGCCTTGCGGCAGCCAGGTACCGCGGTCCCACAGCAGCACGGTGCCGGACCCGTACTGCTTCGGCGGAATGACGCCTTCGAACTCGCCGTACTCGATCGGGTGGTCCTCGACGTGCATCGCGAGGCGCTTGTCGTGCGGGTCGAGGCTCGGCCCCTTGGGAACGGCCCAGCTCAGCAGAACGCCATTGAGCTCGAGGCGGAAGTCGTAATGCAGATGGCTTGCCGCATGCTTCTGGATGACGAACACCGGCTCGCGTGCGCGGGCTCGACGCACGCGGCCGGCGGGCTCGGGCGTCGTCTTGAAGTTGCGCTTCCTGCGATAGAGTTCGAGCCCCATCGTCGTCCGGGCGATCGTGGCAGGCTTCACATTCTGCCGCCGGCGCGCCGAGCGCACAGCACGTGGCCGCTGAAAACGGCGTAGGCGGACTCCGACACGCGTTTCGGATACGGGCGTGCGCCGGTCGCGCGTAGTCAGCGCCTCGGTGCGCGGAGCGGCGGTTCATCCATCAACGCGACCTGCTCGCGCAGCTCGAGGATGCGGTCCTGCCAATAGCGCTGCGTGTTGAACCATGGAAACGCGGCAGGAAACGCCGGGTCGTCCCAGCGCCTCGCGATCCACGCGCTGTAATGCAGCAACCGCAGCGTGCGCAGCGGCTCGACGAGCGCCAGCTCGCGCGGGTCGAAGTCGCGAAACGATTCGTAGCCTTCGAGGAGCGCGCCGAGCTGCGCCTCCATCGCGGGGCGATCGCCGGAGAGCAGCATCCACAGGTCCTGCACCGCCGGTCCGGTGCGCGCATCGTCGAAGTCGACGAAATGCGGTCCGTCGTCGGTCCACAGCACGTTGCCGCCGTGACAGTCGCCATGCAGCCGCAGCGACGCCACGCCGACGCGCGAATACGCGCCGCGCACGCCGGCGAGCGCGAGCTCGACGATGCCCTGCCACGCCGCGAGCAGGTCTGGCGGCAGGAACTGGTGGTCGAGGAGGTAGGCACGCGATCGGTCGCCGAAGTCTTCGATCGTCAGCGCGGGGCGCTGCTCGAACCGGCGGGCGGCACCCACCGTGTGGATGCGCGCGATGTAGCGCCCGAGTTGCACGAGCGTGTCGCGGCGGTCGAGCTCCGGGGCGCGACCGCCGTGGCGCGCGAACACGGCGAACCGGTAACCGCCGAACGCATGCAGCGTGGTTTCGCCGAGCACCATCGGCGCGACCGCGGGGACGTCGGCCTGCGCAAGCTCGGCGACGAGGACATGCTCTTCGTGAATCTGCGCATCGGACCAGCGGCCGGGCCGGTAGAACTTGACGACAACGGGCGGCGCATCGTCGCGCCACGCCTGGTAGACGCGATTCTCGTAGCTGTTGAGCGCAAGCAGGCGTCCGTCACCGCGCATGCCGACGCTGTCGAGCGCGTCGAGCACGCAATCGGGTGTCAGCCCGGCATAAGGCGGCGCGTCTGCTATTGTTGGCATTCAGGTC
>DASSVX010000116.1:0-11803 GCA_035705655.1 Casimicrobiaceae bacterium | reverse complement strand
ATCGCGTCCGGAAATGCGTCTCTGACCCCAATTACGTGACCCCAATTACGCCGCCAATTACGCCGACGGCTCACGCCGGCGTGCGGCCGTACCGGTCCTCGAAGCGCACGATGTCGTCTTCGCCGAGATAGTCGCCGCACTGCACCTCGATGATGACCAGCGGATCGGCGCTGCGGTTTTCGAGGCGATGCCGCGTGTCGAGCGGGATGTACGTGGACTCGTTCGGCAGCACGTCGAACTCGCGTTCGCCGTTCGTGACGCGCGCGACACCGCGCACGACCACCCAGTGCTCGCTGCGCCGGTGATGAAGCTGCAGCGAGAGCGCTGCGCCGGGGCGCACCTCGATGCGCTTGATCTTGAAGCCCGGCGCTTCCTCGAGCAGCGTGTACGTGCCCCATGGCCGGCTGACGGTGCGGTGCAGCTTGTACGCCTCGTGCCCGCGCGCCTTCAATTCGCCGACGACATCCTTGACCCGCTGCAGGTGATCGCGATGCGCGACGAGCACGGCGTCGGGCGTATCGATGATCACGAGATTCTCGACGCCGACGGTGGCCACGACGCGGTCGGCGGCGTGCACGTACGTGCCGCGCGTGGCGATTGCAACGCGCTCGCCCTGGCCGCGGTTGCCGTCGTCGTCCGCGGCGGTGAGTGCCGCAACCGCCTGCCAGGACCCGACGTCGCTCCAGTCGAACATTCCGCGCACGACCGCCACTTCGCCGGCTGCAGCCGCCGGTTCCATGATCGCGTAGTCGATCGAAATGTCGGGGACCGCCGCGAACAGCGCAGGATCGATCTCGAGCATCGACGACGTGGCGAGACCGCGCAGCGCTTGTGCAACCGGCCGCACGGCGGCGAGCACGCCGGGCGCGTGGCGCGCGAACGCGTCGATGATCGCGTCGGCCGTGAACGCGAACATGCCGGAATTCCATACGTAGTGGCCGCCTGCAACATAATCGCGCGCCGCGGGCAGCGCGGGCTTCTCGACGAAACGGCGCACCCGATGCGCGGCCGGCAATGCGCCTTCGGCGGGCTCGATCGCCGCACCGCACTCGATGTAGCCGAAGCCGGTCTCGGGGTGCGTCGGTGCAATGCCGAACGTGACGAGCATTCCGTTCCGGGCGAGCTGCGCCGCGCGTTCAACGGCATGCGCGAACGCCTGCTCGTCACGGATCAGGTGGTCGGCCGGCATGACAAGCAGCACGCGATCGCCCATGCCTCTCGCCTTCGCGCACAGCGCGCCGAGTGCGACGGCGGGCGCCGTGTTGCGGCCGAACGGCTCGAGCAGGTAAATGCAGGCCGCGGCCGGCACCGAGGCGTACGTGTCCTTGGTATGGAAGTAGTAATCGCGATTGGTGATGGTGATGAGCGTGTCGACGCCGTGCAGCGCGATCGCGCGGCTGGCAGTCTTGCCGAGCAGCGTTTCGCCGTCGGGCAGCGGCATGAACGGCTTCGGTGCCGCTTCGCGCGACAGGGGCCACAATCGCGTCCCGGCGCCGCCGGAAAGAATCATCGGAAGAATCGATGTGCTGCGCATGATTTTTACCGGAAGTCGACGCAACACTCTAGCGCATGAACGGCTGTAGGACAAACTTGGACAATAGGTTCCGGGAGGCGCCGATACGGTCGATGCAAAGTTTTCCCTAGGATGCGTCTGTTGCGACAAATCACCTAGAGGAATTCGATGCCCCTTCATGAAACGCTCACCGCTGAACCGACCAACGACATCGTCGTCGCGCTGCCGTTCATGGCCGCTGCGCGTGCCGCGTCCGCACCGGCGCTTGGACGTTTCGGACGCCTGTACGGCAGTTCGACCGTGATGCAGGATGTATACCGGATGATCGAGAAGGTCGCGCCCACCGAGGCCACCGTCTTCATCACGGGCGAGTCGGGCTGCGGCAAGGAGCTGGTTGCACGCACGATCCACGAGCGCAGCGCGCGTGCGCATGGCGCGTTCGTCGCGATCAACTGCGGCGCCATTCCGCAGAACCTGATCGAAGCCGAGCTGTTCGGGCACGAGCGCGGCGCGTTCACCGGCGCCAACCGGCAGCACCGCGGCTGTTTCGAGCGCGCCGAGGGTGGCACGCTGTTCCTCGACGAGATCACCGAGATGGCGCCTGAAATGCAGGTCCGCCTGCTGCGCGTCCTCGAGATGGGTCGCTTCATGCGCGTCGGCGGCGACGGCGAGATCCGCACGAACGTGCGCGTTCTGACGGCCACCAACCGCGATGCGCTCGATGCCGTGCGCGACGGGCGCCTGCGCGAAGATCTCATGTACCGCCTCGCGGTGTTCCCGATCACGCTGCCACCGCTGCGCGAGCGCGAGGGCGACACCGAGCTTCTCGCCGAGCACTTCCTGCAGAATCTCAATGTCGAGGGCAGCACATCCAAGCGCTTCTCGCGCGCGGCGCTGACGACGATCCGTGCGTATCACTGGCCCGGCAACGTGCGCGAGCTCAAGAACGCCGTGCATCGTGCATTCATCATGGCGGAGGATATCGTCGAGCTCGATCTGTCCGGACTCGCGTGCCCAGCGGTCGAAGGCGAGTGCCTGCGCGTGCCTGTCGGCACGTCGCTCGCCGAGATGGAACGCCAGGCGATCTTCGCCACGCTCGACCACTGCCGGGGAAACAAGCGGCGCGCCGCCGAGATGCTGGGCGTCAGCCTGAAAACGCTCTACAACCGGCTCACTGCGTACCAGGCAGAAGGTGCTCGACTCGCGTCCATGTAGGCTAGAATCGCGCGATTCGCGTGATTACGGGCACTCGATGATCCGAATCTTGATCGCGGACGATCACGCCATCGTCCGGGCCGGGCTGCGACAGTTCATCGCCGACCAGGTCGACATGGAGGTCACGGCCGAAGCCGCCAGCGGCTCCGAGACCGTGGCCGCCGTGCGCGCGGCCGAGTTCGACGTCGTGCTGCTCGACATCTCGATGCCCGACAAGAACGGCATCGACACCTTGCGGCTCCTGCGGCACGTGAAGCCCGAGCTGCCGGTGCTCATGCTGTCGGCGTACGGCGAGGACCAGTACGCGGTCAATCTGCTGCGCGCCGGCGCGTCGGGCTATCTCAACAAGGAAGCGGCGTCGACGCAGCTCGTCGGCGCCATACGCACCGTCGTGCAGGGACGCAAGTACGTAAGTCCGTCGCTTGCGCAAATTCTCGCCGACGGCGTCTCGGGCGACGGCGAAAAGCCGCTGCACGCCGAATTGTCGCAGCGCGAGTTCCAGATCTTCTGCAAGCTCGCGTCCGGCGCGGCGGTCTCGAAGATCGCCGACGAGCTCAATCTCTCGGTGAAGACCGTGAGCACGTACCGGACGCGCATTCTCGAAAAGATGGCCATGAAGTCGAACGCCGACCTCACGTACTACGCCATCAAGAACGGACTCATTGAATGAGGAACCACGGGTGCTGGCGCTTGCGACACTGAGCGTGTGACCGGTGGACGCGAGGCAAATGCGACTTACAGGGGTACCTTCCACTGATGAAGATCCGGCGCTGCCCGGGGTATCGCTCGATCGGACGGGAGTGGATAACGAATCGGCTCTTCGTGTGCTGCTCGTCGAGGATTCGCCGCTAATCCGCGAGCGCCTTGCGGAGTCGATCGCCGATCCCGGTCGCATCGAGATCATCGGCCAGGCCGACAGCGAGCAGGCCGCGATCGGCATGCTGAGCGCGGCGCCATGGGACGCGATGGTGCTCGACCTTCAGTTGCGGCACGGAACGGGGCTCGGCGTGCTGCGCGCGCTGATCTCGCGACGTCCGCCGGGCACGAAGGTAATCGTGCTCACGAACTATGCGTTCCCGCAATATCGCGCGAAGAGCATGGCGCTCGGCGCCGACTATTTTTTCGACAAGGCGCGCGAATATCACCGCGTGCGCGAGGTGCTGGACGATCTCGCCGCCGACCGCGGTTTCGACGTGCACTGATTCACGCCTTCGGCGTCGCGCCGCGCTGCTCCGGCGCGCGTACTCCCGGCATGCCGTCGGAGCGCGCTGACGACGGGTGTAAGAATTGCCGGTGATCGAATGCGACGTTGCAACCGCCGGTAGGCGGGGCCTGCGAAACCTCATGAACGATAACGCTTTTCGCCGTGGCACGGCGGCTGCATAGCCAAAGCGCGGCTCGACCGCAACGGCGGCTCGTGCATCATCACCACTCCATGAAAGGGGACAACATGAAACGCTTCATCGCACTCGCGCTAGCGGCGACATTCGCGCTTCCGTCGTTTGCATTGCTTTCCGGCTGCAACACCATGGAAGGTGCCGGCAAGGACGTCCAGGCGGGAGGCGCAAAGATCAAGGAAGAGGCGCGCGAGAACAAGAAGTACTGATCCGGGAAGCGCCTGAACCGACGGCGTCTGGAGTCGACGACCCGGCTCCAGGCGCCGTTTGCATATGAGCAAGCCTCCGGAACCGGTCCTGCCGCGGCGGCAGCGGGCGACCGTCACCGCACTCATCGTGCTGGCTGCGTTCGCTGTGTGCGCGGCCGCCAAGCTCGCTGAAGGGTTCCTGATTCCCGTCGTCGTCGGCATGCTGGCGAGCTATTCGCTGAAGCCGATGGTTACGTCGCTCGAGCGCATGCACATTCACCGCGCGCTCGGGTCGGCGGTCGTGTTGCTCGTGCTGACGGCGCTCGTCGCGGGCGGGGTCTTCCTGCTGCGCGACGACGCGGTGTCCGCACTTGCCGAGCTTCCGAACGCCGCACGCAAGATTCGCCTCGCCGCGCATGAAAACGCACGCCAGGCCGAGGGGCCGATGGGTCATGTGCGCGCGGCCGCGGCGGAGCTCAATCGCGCCGCGGCGGAAGCGACCGGTGCGGGCGGTGCCGCCGCGGCCCCGCCCCCAGCGCCGCCCAACGCTTTGCAGCGCTGGCTTTCGGAGCAGTCGGGTAAGGCGCTCGACGTCGTCGTCGAAATCGCCGTCGCGGGGCTTCTTGCCTATTTCCTGCTCGCGGCCGGCGATTCCTTTCGCCGCAAGCTCGTCCACGTCGCGGGTCCCACGCTCGCTGCGCGGCGCATCACGGTCGAGATCCTCGACGAGATCGACCAGCAGGTGCAGCGCTACCTGATGACGATGCTCGTCATCAACACGCTGATCGGCATCGCCACGTGGGCGATCCTGCTCGCGTTCGGCGTCAACCATGCGGTGCTGTGGGGCGTGTTCGCCGCGATCGTGCACATCATCCCGTATGCCGGTTCCGCCGTGACCATTGTCGCGACCGGCATCGCCACGTTCGTGCAGTTCGAAGAGCTGCCGCGTGCGCTGGCCGCTGCCGGGCTCGTCGGCGTTGCGGCGACGCTGATCGGCATGGCGTTGAGCGCGTGGATGCTCGGTCGCGCATTCCGCATGAACGCGGTTGCGGTATTCGTCGCGCTGTTGTTCTTCGGCTGGCTCTGGGGCGGCTGGGGCCTGCTGGTTGGCGTGCCGCTTCTGGCCGTGGTGAAAACGGCAGCCGATCGGATCCCTTCGCTCGAACGCCTCGCCACATTGCTCGCCGACGATCAGCGCGTCGCAGCCCCCGCGCCGACAGGCACCGCCGAAGCCAAATCCTGAGATGTCCTACAGTGCGCGCCGAAGTTCCATCCGGCGGCAACGCGATTTTCAACCCTGCCCGGCCGCTGATTGCCAAGTGCTTGACAGCGAAGGGAATTCTGCTGGCACGCCCGTTGCAGCATCCAAGGCACGATCGGGCCCGCATTGGTCCGCACGCCGAAGGAGCAACGCATGAACTGGGATCGCATTCAAGGCAACTGGAAGCAACTCACCGGGAAGGTGAAGGAGCAATGGGGAAAGCTCACCGACGACGAGATCGATCGCATCGGCGGCAAGCGTGACCAGCTCGCCGGGAAGCTGCAGGAGTCGTATGGCATCACGAAGGACGAAGCCGAGAAACAGATCGATTCGTTCGAAAATCGCTACGGCGATGACGGCGCCGCCTCGCGCGACGCCAACGTCCGTCACTGACCGAAGGGGATACCTACCATGTCACGATTGATGATCAGCTTGCTGGCCGCGGCCGGCATCGCGTTCACCGGCGCCGCGGCGGCCGCGGACAACGCTTCAATGTCGCGCGACCAGTACAAGGCCGACAAGGACCGCATCGAGGCGCAGTACAAGTCCGACAAGGACCAATGCAGCTCGATGAAGGGCAACGCCGAGGACATCTGCAAGGCCGAGGCCAAGGGCAAGGAAAAGGTTGCGAAGGCCGAGCTCGAGGCGAATTACAAGAACACGGCAAAGGCCCGCTCCGACGCGCGTATCGCGCATGCAGACGCCGACTACGACGTCGCGAAGGAAAAGTGCGACGACATGTCGGGCAATCAGAAGGATGTTTGCGTCAAGCAGGCGAAGGCCGCGCACACGAAGGCGAAGGCCGACGCGAAGGTCGCGCGTGTTGATCGCGACGCGACGCGCACCGCCGAGAACAAGCGTGCCGACGCGCGACAAAACGCGCGCGAAGACACGCGCGAAGCGCAGTACAAGGTGGCAGCGGAGAAGTGCGACGCGATGAGCGGTGCCGCGAAGGATCAATGCGTCAAGGACGCGAAGGTGCACTACGGCAAGATGTAAGCGCGCGGCGACGGGCCGGGTGCCCGTGAGTGCCGAGGCGAGCGGCCGGACGACGTCCGGCCGTTTTTCATGATGCAGCCGATGCGGTCGGCGCCGGCAGGCGCGGCGAATCGGCCGCCTCCAGCGCCGGGACCTCGGTCCCTTGCTGCGGCAGCGGCATGAATACCTCGATCGTGGTGCCGCTGCCCGCCCGGCTGCTGATCTTGAACGTCCCGTTCAGCGCGCGCACGCGCTGGCGCATGCCGGCGATCCCATGCGACAGCCGGCTCGACTCGACGCCTGCGGGCAAGCCGGCACCGTCGTCGTGCACGATCAGCGAAACGCCTTCCGCGTCGCCGAGGAGCTCGACGTCGACGTTGCGCGCGCTCGCGTATTTCACGACGTTGGTGAGCGCTTCCTGCACGATGCGATAAAGGGCAAT
This sequence comes from Casimicrobiaceae bacterium, assembly GCA_035705655.1. Classification (GTDB taxonomy): domain Bacteria; phylum Pseudomonadota; class Gammaproteobacteria; order Burkholderiales; family Casimicrobiaceae; genus VBCG01. The sequence continues at coordinate 4,809 of DASSVX010000116.1, read as the reverse complement.
CGCCACGTCAGGCGGAAGCTCGAGGTCGGCAACGTTGAGCTCGCACGCAAGGCCCGCGCGCTCGCACGCCTGGCGCACCTGCCAGTCGAGCGCCGACGAGATGCCGAGATTGTCGAGCAGCGTCGGACGCAGTTCCTCGATGATGCGCCGCTTCATCTCGACGCCCTCGTCGAGAATCAGCAGCGCGCGATTGAGCTTCTCGGCGGCTTCGGGCAGCACGCTCTTGCAGCGCTGCGCGGCCCATGCGACGTCCATTTTCGCGCCGACGAGAATGCCGCCGAGCTCGTCGTGGATGTCGCGCGCGAGGCGCGATTTCTCCTCCTCGCGCACGGTCTGCAGGTAATTGGAGAGCTCCGACAGCTCTTCGGTGCGCGCCGCCACCTCCTGCTCGAGCCGCCGCTGCTCCTCGACGAGCATGCGCCGCTTCGCCTCGCGCGCGCTGAGCTCGCGCCGGGCAAGCGCCCACACCACGAACAGCAGCGCAATCGTAAAGGCCGTCATCGTAAGCATGCCGACGCGGCCGAATTCGATGTCCTGCGCCCAGCGCGTGCCGCCACGGCGCGACGATTCGCGCAACTCGTCGAGGATGCTTTGCGCCTGCGTGCGGATCTCCTCCATCAGCCGCTGCCCGAGGCCGGTGTCGATCAGCTGGAACGCCGCTTCGCGCCCGCTGCGCTCGTTGAGGGCGAGCGTCGATTCGAGCTCGTTCAGCTTCTTGCCGATCAGCACGTTGAGCTGGCCGGCGTGCTCGATCATTACCGCGGTGCCGTTCGCATTGATGAGCTCGCGCAGCCGCGCGAACGTCTGCTCGATTTTCGGCAGCGCCGCCTTGTATGGCTTCAGATACGACGGATCACCGGTGAGGAGGAACCCGCGCTGCCCCGACTCTGCCTCGCCGATCAGCGCGAGCGTTTCGTTGACTTCCGTCTCCATTTCGAGCGCCGCCGACATTGCCTTGTTTGCGAATTCGAGGCGCCGGTAGCCGATTTCGGCAAAGCCCAGCACGCCGAGCGAAACGATCACGCCAAGCGCCAGGGGCAGCAGCACACGCAGGGGGAGGAGCCGTCTCATCGAAGACTTCCGGAGCCTTTCCCGAGGGACGAACGAGAAGACCCACTATACGTTGGCTGGGCAGCCATCTCAAGGCGCAGCGGGGACGTGAAAGCCTTGCGCGCATGGCGTAAGCGTTTGTCTTACACGCATATCGGGGATGCTCCGATAGGAGCGAACATGCCGCTTGATTAAAGTTCGCTTCATCTGCAGTCGCGCGTCGCTTGTCGGCGAGGACGTCATGTTGAAGTGGTCGCTCGTGTTCTTCCTGCTTGCCGTCGCCAGCGGTGTGCTGGGCGTCGTCGACAACAATCTCACGACGGCGGTGATGGCGCAGGTTTTCTTTTTCGGCAACGTCGTGCTGTTCGTCGTGTTCATGCTGCTTGGTTCGATCGCGGTGCAAGCGATCGACTCGCCGATCGAGCGGTCGCGACACGACCGCTGATCCGGTTCGTCTCCCTCCCCCTCGCGCCCAAACGAGGGGCCCTCGACGCCGCTCCCACATAGCGGCGTCTTTTTTATCTACTGCTCGTTCGTCATCGGTCAGTTCGAAGGTCCCTGCGATTTCGCGGCGGCGCTGCCATCCGAGGGACGCCCGCTGCTCTTCTCCAGCGCGGGATCGGAGTAGTTGTTGGCCTGGCCCGGCTTCGGCATCTGCGTCGATTCCTCGTGCGCGGTGAGCGCGTCGTGACGCGGGCTGTTCGCGGCGCTGTCCTTCGCGGTTCCGGGCGTGCGCGCGCCGTCATCCCCCGACATCGCGCCGCGTTTCGCCGCGTCGGCCGCGGCGGTGTCCGGAGCCTGCGCTGCCTCCTGTTGTGCACCCACCGCCTGTGACTGGTTCTTCGGTGCGCCACCCTTGCTCGGTAACGCGGACCCCGCGAATTGCTCGTTCGGATCGGCAAATGCGAGCGCGGCGTTCGTACCGGGTGCGACCGCATTGGCGTTGGCGGGTACCGGCGTGCGCTCCGCGGGCGCCGGAGCAGCGCTCGCCGTCGTGATCGGCGCGACGATGGCGGTGGCATTCTTGACGCCGGACGGCACCGAGGTCGTGCGGTTCGGATCGGGGTTGTTGCAAGCCGCAAGTGCCACCGCCACGCCGGCGAGCACGAATGCATTCGAGGGTTTCATGCGAACTCCTGGGACCAATGAATGCGATGCAAAAGCGCTGCATCGCGAAATGCCCGGGCGAATTCGTCCGGGCCGCGTGCATCCACCATAGTGCGCACGTCCCGCGCCACCTAGCGGCGCGTACCGGATTTTGATGTAGGAGCGTCCCGACGGCCGCGGCAGCAATTGCAGCACTCGCGCGCAAAGCGGTCGTCGCAGCGGCCGACGCTCGCGATCTAAGCGTTTGGTTCCCGGAACTATTTCGAGTTCCGCGCGATGGCACGAATGGTGCGCGTCACGCTACCTGGGGCGTTGCCGACGCACGCTCCGCCCAACCCGCCCAAGGAGGTCTAAAATGCTTTATTACGCAGTCGTGTTCTTCATCATCGCGTTGATCGCGGCACTGTTCGGCTTTGGCGGCATCGCGGCCGGCGCGGCGGGAATCGCGAAGATTCTGTTCGTCGTTTTCCTGATCGTCGCGCTCGTCACGTTCCTGTTGTCGCTCGCGCGGCGCTGAACCGGAGGTCGAACCATGGAAAACAGTGCGCAAGACCTGTCGTCTTACGGAAATGGAAATATTTCGCAGATCCCCAAGCCGATGTCGCCCGACGTCGAGCAGCTGACGCGTGATTTCCGAACGTTCATCGCCGATTGCGAAACGCTGTTTCACAACGCGACGACGCTTTCGGGCTCCGGCGCATCGGTTGCGCGGATGCAGTTGTCCGAGGGAATGGCCGCTGCGAAGATCAAGTTCGACGCCATGCGCATGACCGCCGCCGATCGCGCCGCCCGTACGCGCGCCGCGACGGAGGATTACGTACGCCGCGAACCAATGAAGGCCATTGCCTATGCCGCCGGGGCAGGCGCGGTTCTCGGGCTCCTGATGTCGCGGCGTTGAGGAAGACAAAGATGCAGAACGAAAAGCGTGCGGACAACACAATGCCGTTCCTGACCGACGTGGCAACGCTGCGCAAGCGAGCCCGGCAACACATGGATTCAGGCGCGGTGACGGCAAACTACGGCGCCGATCCCAAGGTGGTCGTCGAAGTGCTCAATGCGGCGCTCGCAACGGAGGTGGTTTGCGTGCTGCGCTACAAGCGGCATTACTTCATGGCGCAGGGCATCGCGTCCGAGTCGGTGAAAAACGAATTCGCGGAACACGCCACCGAGGAGCAGGAGCACGCAGACCGCATCGCCGAGCGCATAGTGCAACTCGGCGGCGAGCCCGATCTCAACCCCGACACGCTGACGAAACGCAGCCACTCGGAGTACAAGCCGGGTACCTCGCTCGTCGACATGTTGCGCGAGGATCTGGTTGCCGAGCGGATCGCCGTGGAGAGCTACCGCGAGATCGTCGAATGGTTGCACGGCAAGGACCCGACGTCGAAGCGGATGATGGAAGACATCCTTGCAGTGGAGGAAGAGCACGCCGAGGATATCCAGTCGCTGCTGGCCGGCATGAAGGATTGAATTCGGCGCGCTCGACGCCATCTCGGTTGAAGTCGGGACGGGCCGGTACACAGCGGACCGTCCGGCGTATCATTGAGGGTTCCAGCGCTCGCCGGGGTTTCCGGCGCGCCCACATCGTTACCGGGGGTGTACTGGTTTCGACGGGGGTATCGAAGCAGCGCGGGGCATGCCGAGGCGCTTGTCCTCGTAAAACTCGAGCAATCGCAAACTTAACTGCGAACGACGAAAACTACGCTCTGGCGGCTTAATCCCGCCGGACCTCGCACCGGGCGGCGCTCAGCCCGGGTGATGAGCGGCTAAACACCGCAAAGTCACAGCGGGGACATTTCGAGCGATCGCGCCCATCCGGGTCACTTGGACGGAGCGCTAAAGCTAGGTGACTGGTTTCCCCGCAGCCTGTCCGCCGGCGGCGGGGGAATGAGAGCCAAACGACGAGACTAAGCATGTAGTCCCGACTGTAGAGGGCTTCCGGACGCGAGTTCGATTCTCGCCACCTCCACCATTCCGCCCTTGAAAGCCGCCTCGCGCGGCTTTTTTCTTGGTGCGCCCGGCAGGGCGCACGTACTTGGAGGTGAAAGTCCTCTACACACTCGGCAAGGAGAAGTGTTAGCTAAACGGCAAGGGTGTCGCGGGCGACTGCGAATCCGGAGGAAGCCGAAGGCGAAGCGCTGGCCTGACGTACAGGAAGCGGATGAGGCGGCGTAGCGGGGTGAGCAGGCCAATATCTGCAAAGCCCGATACTTGCACGGAACGCTGCGACGTAGATCCGACAGGCATAAGCGTGAAGGTACGTGCGCAATACCCGGGGAGATCTGCACATGTGCCTTGTGCTACCGACATCGAGAGGTGTTGGGATGCAGGTGCAGAAGTCAGCCGAGGCCATAGTAGGCGTCAGCACGAGCCGAAGGGCCGAACATGAAATGCCGCGAGTAGGCGGCGGGAGTCTCAGGGAAGCCGATGAAGGCAGAAGCTGATCCTGGTGATCAGACGAGCGCAGCAGATACCGGACGGTATCCGGGAACGGCTGTTGCTCGCGTCGAGGCGGACTTGGCGATCCGTGCGCGGACGAAAGCGGAAGCTGCTGCATCGAGCCTGATGGAGGCCGTAGTGGAACGCGGCAATCTGTGGCTCGCGTATCAACGGGTGGTCGAGAACAAGGGCGCAGCGGGCGTGGATGCGCTC
>DASSVX010000115.1:0-2883 GCA_035705655.1 Casimicrobiaceae bacterium | reverse complement strand
CGCGGCGACGAAGGGCGCGTTTCGCCACGCGCTCGCGCGCCACCGCTGCCTCGTCCCCGTCAACGGGTTTTACGAATGGCGCAAGACGGCATCGGGCAAGGCGCCGCTGCACATCGGCATGCCCGACGCACGTCCGTTCGGACTGGCCGGGCTTTACGAGCGGTGGCTGTCGCCGGAAGGCGAAGTGCTCGACACCTGCACGATCGTGACGACCGCCGCATGCGAATCGCTGCGCGACGTGCACGAGCGCATGCCGGTGATCGTCCCCGATGCCGACTACGCGCGCTGGCTCGATTGCTCGAACCCCGATGCAGGCGATCTCCTCGCGACATGGTCCGGCGAGCGGTTACGCGCGTACCCGGTATCGACGCGCGTGAATGCCGTGCGCAACGACGATGCGGCGTTGTGCGAGCCGGTCGCCGAAGGCGAGCCGGCATCGATATCCGGTTCGACGAAACCCGACGCGCCGGACGTGCCGGGCGAAGCGGACGAGACGGCTGCGGACGAAGCCGGCGAAGACGTGCCCGACCAGCTGTCGTTGCTCTGACGCGCAGCGCACCGCGGGCTAGTCGGTTTTTGCGCCGGCGTCGATCCACGCGCCGAGCCGCGCCCGCTCGTCGTCGGTCATTCCGGTCAGGTTGCCGAGGGGCATCGCGTGCGACGCCACCGCCTGCGCGCGAATTGCCGCAGCATTGGCGACGATCTGCGCCGCTGTTTCGAGCACGATGCCCTTCGGCGCAACCGCAATGCCCTCCTGTCGCGGGTGCACGGCATGACACGCCGTGCAACGTTCGTGAACGATCGACTGCGCGTCAGCGAATTTCACGCCGATCGCACCGGCCGGCCTCGGTGGTGCGATGACGATTGCGAGCGCGAGCGCGGCCAGCGCCGCCGACGCCGGGATTGCCCACGCGGTTCGGCCGCGATGGCGAAGGTTGAAGAAATGCCGCACATAAGCGGCCAGCAGCAGCAGGCACATCAGCACGAGCCACGCATGCGGATGCGCGAAGGTCATCGGGTAGTGATTGCTGATCATCGTCAGCAGCACGGGCAGCGTCAGGTAATTGTTGTGCACCGAGCGCTGCTTGCCGCGCAGCCCGTGCACCGGATCCGGCGCGCGGCCCTGCGTCTTCGCCTCGACGAGCGCGCGCTGTGCGGGGATGATCACGAACAGCACGTTGCCGGCCATCATCGTGCCGAGCATCGCGCCGATCTGCAGGTACAGCGCGCGCCCGCCGAACACGTGCGACAGCGCCCAGGCGACGATCGCAATGAACACCACCAGCAGCGCTCCGAGGACCGGTTCGTGCGCAAAGCCGAGACGCTTGCATAGCTGGTCGTAGACGACCCACCCCGCGACGAGCAATGCGCCGCTGATCGCCACCGCCTGTGCCGCGGTGATCGCCGCCACATTGCGGTCGATCATGTAGATGTCGGCGTGCCACCAGTACAGGACGACGAGCAGCGCAAAGCCCGAGAGCCACGTCCAATACGCTTCCCACTTGAACCAGTGCAGGTGCGCCGGCAACTCGCTCGGCGCGACACGATACTTCTGCACGTGATAGAAGCCGCCGCCGTGGATCGCCCACAGCTCGCCACCGACCGCTTCCGGGGCATCGCGCGCACCGCGGGGCGCACGCAGGCTGTTGTCGAGCCAGATGAAGTAGAACGACGCGCCGATCCACGCGATGCCGGTGATGACATGCACCCAGCGGATCAGCAGCTGCAGCCACTCGCCTGCGTAGGCTTCCATTGCGCTTGTTCGTCGGGATCGATCGATTGGCTGGCGCGGACGGCGCATTGTATGCTCGCGACGACTCGATACTCCCGGCGGCACGCATGACCCGCATCGCAACCGACAGCGCTTATCCGCGCGACCTCGCAGGCTACGGCGCAACCCCTCCGCATCCGCGCTGGCCGGGTGGCGCGCGCATCGCGCTCCAGTTCGTGCTGAATTACGAGGAAGGTGCCGAGAACAGCGTGCTGCACGGCGACGCCGCGTCGGAAACGTTCCTCTCGGAAATCATCGGTGCAAGCTCGTTTGCCGACCGGCACCTGTCGATGGAATCGATGTACGAGTACGGCTCGCGCGCCGGCGTGTGGCGCGTGCTGCGCGCCTTTCGCGACCGTGCGATGCCGCTGACGATCTTCGGCGTCGCCATGGCGCTCGAGCGCAATCCTGCGGTCGCCGCGGCGTTCGTCGAGGCCGGTCACGAAATCGCGAGCCACGGCTATCGCTGGATCAGTTACCAGAACGTCGACGAGGCGGTCGAGCGCGAGCATCTCGCGCACGCCGTCGACATCATCTCGCGCCTCACCGGCGCGCCGCCCGCCGGCTGGTACACCGGGCGCGACAGTCCGCGCACGCGCCGCCTCGTCGTCGAGCACGGCGGCTTCGTCTACGACGCGGACAGTTACGCCGACGACCTGCCGTACTGGACCGGCGTCGACACGCGCGATGGACACAAGGCGCATCTGGTCGTCCCGTACACGCTGGACACCAACGACATGCGCTTCGCGACGGCGCAGGGATTCAACAGCGGCGACCAGTTCTTCGCGTACCTGCGCGACGCATTCGACACGCTGTACGACGAAGGCGACCCGCGCGGCCTCGATGCGCCGAAGATGCTGTCGATCGGGCTGCATTGCCGGATCGTCGGCCGGCCCGCGCGCACCGCCGCGCTCGGACGCTTCCTCGACTACGTGCAGCAGCACGACGACGTGTGGGTCGCACGGCGCATCGACATCGCGCGCCACTGGATCGCGCACCACCCATGCGGAGAGACGAGGTCGGCATGAGCGCGCGGGGCCGGTCTCAAGCGCGAATCGGCCCCGGAGCGCAAAGCGCGGAGGTAGTCCCATGAGCGTGCGGGGCCGTCCCAA
>DASSVX010000114.1:0-18608 GCA_035705655.1 Casimicrobiaceae bacterium | reverse complement strand
CCGATCGCGAACACGACGTGGACGCTCGCATGCGCGAGCATCGCGCACTCGAGGCTCCTGCGCCAGAACAGCCACCCGAAGACGAGGCCGGCAAGCGAATTCAGCAGCAGGATGCGGAACACGAGTGCCGTCGTGAGCGGTGCGATCGCCATTGCCGCCGGCAGGTGTCCCGCCGCGAACAGCAGCGCGACGACGGCAATGGCCACGCGATAAACGCCGGGGGCAGGCCGCGCGGCGCCGCGCGCGAAGAGGCGTGCGCCGGCCCAGACGACGAGCGACATCAGTCCCCAGCGCAGCATGATTTCCTCGGTGATGCCGCCGTACAGCGCACCGCCGATCAGGCCGTCGATGATCGTGCGCGCCGATGCCGATGTGGCCGCCGAATGGGCGTGAAACAGCGCGATGTCGAGCGCGACCACCGCGATGCCCGTCACGACGCCGCACACGAGCGCAAGGCGCACCTCCGCCGCGACCACGCTGCGCACGTTGACCTTCGCGACGTGAGACGAAAGCGCGAGGCGCGGCGCCAGGGCGGCACCGATCGCGGCCGCCGCGATCAGCAATAGCGTCGGCTGGATGAGCGTAAGCGCAGCAAGGGTCGGCAGCGACATGCCGGGCGCATGACCGTCGCGAATCAGCAGCCGCAGCGTCGGCAGCATGACGAGCGGCAGGGACGCAATGCCGACGAGCCCGAGCGCCACCAGCGGCCAGCAGCGGCGCGCGAACGACGCCGGCGCGCGGTCCGGGCCGATTTTCTCGTCGTGCGTCGTTTCGATGTTCATCCGTGGCAAGCGCTCTCTGGCCCCATTTCGGTTCCTTGACGCAAATCAACGAGTTGGCGCGGGCCCGACAAGGCCGCTGCGGTAAAATACGCTCGAACCCCGGGGCGACGTGCCGCGCGCAACTCGCGAGCGCCTTCGAGGGTCCATCCTCACGATGTCGCTCTATACACTCGGCCTCAACCATACGACGGCACCGCTCGACCTGCGCGAGCGGGTCGCGTTCGCGCCCGACGCGCTGTCGGGCGCCCTGCGCGAGCTCACGTCGGGGCGCGTCGTCAAGGAAGCGGCCATCCTGTCGACCTGCAACCGCACCGAAGTCTACTTCCATGGCGGCGAGCCGGCGCCGGTGGCACGCTGGCTCGAGCAGGCGCACGCGCTCGCACCATCGTCGCTGTCGCCGTACGTTTACACGCTGAACGGCGACCGCGCCGTATCGCATGCATTTCGCGTCGCGAGCGGTCTCGATTCGATGGTGCTCGGCGAGCCGCAGATCCTCGGCCAGATGAAACAGGCGGTACGCCAGGCCGAAGCGGCAGGCTCGCTCGGCCTCGTGCTGAACCGGCTCTTCCAGCGCACGTTCGCAGTTGCCAAGGACGTGCGCACGCAAACCGACATCGGCAGCGCGTCGATCTCGATGGCCGCCGCGGCGGTGAAGCTCGCCGAGCGCATCTTTCCCTCGCTCGCCGATCAGTGCCTGCTGCTCGTCGGCGCCGGCGAGATGATCGAGCTTGCCGCCACGCACTTCGCCGCGCGGAAGCCCCGCTCGATCACGGTCGCCAACCGCACCCTCGAGCGCGGCCACCAGCTCGCGCATCGCTTCGGCGCCGAGGCGATCACGCTGACCGAGCTCAACGAGCGCCTCGCGCAGTTCGACGTCATCATCACCTGCACGGCGAGCTCGCTGCCGATCATCGGCAAGGGCACGCTCGAGCGCGTGGTGAAAAGGCGCAAGCATGCGCCGGTGCTGATCGTCGACCTCGGCGTGCCGCGCGACGTGGAAGCCGAAGCGGCGACGCTCGACGACGTGTTCCTGTACAGCGTCGACGACCTCGCCGAGATCGTGAAGGACAACCTGTCGATCCGCCGCGAGGCGGTCGTGCAGGCAGAGCAGATGATCGCCGAGCAGACCGCGCATTTCCTGCGCTGGCTGCAGGGGCGAAGCGTGGTGCCGACGATCGCGGCGCTCGCGTCGCATCACGATGCGCTGCGCAAGCACGAGCTCGACCGCGCGCAGCGCATGCTGGCGGCCGGCGCGCCGGCGAACGAGGTTCTCGAGGCGCTTGCGCGGAGCCTGACGAGCAAATTTTTGCATCCGCCTCTCGCCGCACTCAACGCCGCGGGCGACGCCGAGCGCGCCGAGCTGATCGCGCTCTTTTCGCGCGTGTACGGTTGCGCGGAACCGCCGCCCGAAGGGTAGCTGCGCCTCCGTATTCGCCGGGCGCCGGTGATCGGCGCCGATCGACGCGCGATATCCTTGCGCGCTCCTCGCATCAACCTGATTCCTGCTGTCCGACACCGCGTCCTGCATCACGATGAAGCTCTCGTTACGTACCCGACTCGACCAGTTGAGCGCGCGCCTCATGGAGCTCGACGCGCTGCTCGCGGCCGAGGATGCGGCACGCGACCTCGACCGCTTTCGCGGCCTCGCGCGTGAACGCGCGGAAATCGATCCCGTCGTCGCGCGCTTCGGCGACTTCCTGCGTGCGGAAGGCGATCTCGCTGCGGCCGTCGACCTCGCGCACGATCCGCAGATGCGCGACTATGCGGACGAGGAGCGCCGCGCGGCCGAGGCGCGGCTCGTCGTACTCGAAGGCGAGCTGCAGGCGATGCTGCTGCCGAAGGACCCGAGCGACGAGCGCAACGTGTTCATCGAAATCCGCGCGGGCACGGGCGGCGACGAGTCGGCGCTGTTCGCGGCCGACCTGTTTCGCATGTACGCGCGCTACGCCGAGCGGCAGCGGTGGCGCGTCGAGATCGTGTCGGAATCGGCGTCCGATCTCGGCGGCTATCGCGAGATCATCGGACGCGTCGTCGGCGCCGGCGCGTATGCGCGGCTCAAGTTCGAATCGGGCGGCCATCGCGTGCAGCGCGTTCCCGAAACCGAGGCGCAGGGCCGCATCCATACATCAGCCTGCACGGTGGCCGTGCTCCCCGAGGCCGACCCGGTGGCCGACGTGACGATCAACCCGGCCGATCTGCGCATCGACACGTTCCGTGCTTCGGGCGCCGGCGGACAGCACATCAACAAGACCGATTCGGCGGTGCGCATCACGCACGTGCCGACCGGCATCGTCGTCGAATGCCAGGACGATCGGTCGCAGCATCGCAACCGCGCGCAGGCGATGTCGGTGCTCGCGTCGCGGCTCGTCGACAAGGAGCGGCGCGAGCGCCAGCAGAAGGAGGCGGCGCATCGCAAGAGCCTGATCGGGTCGGGCGATCGCAGCGAACGCATCCGCACCTACAATTTTCCGCAGGGCCGCGTCACCGATCACCGCATCAACCTGACGCTCTACAAGATCGATGCCATTATGCAGGGTGACCTCGACGAGCTGATCGGCGCGCTGGCGCAGGAATTCCAGGCCGAGCAGCTTGCCGATCTCGCGACGCACGCATGAACGGAGAAGGGCTGCCGCCGGCCACGTCTCGCGTTTCCCCGGGGACGAGCGCCGCGGCGAATCCGCGACGCCTTGCAATACCATGGTGCGTCACGAAGCGCCTCGCGCTTTCCGAGATCACCGCTGACGACGGCAACGAGCTGCACGAGCTCGACACCGACCCGCGCGTGATGCAGTACATCGGCAGCGGCCGCCTTTCGACGCGCGAGCAGATCGACGACGCGCTGCGGCGCATTCCCCGCGCGTATCTCCTCTATCCCGGCCTCGGCACCTGGCGCGCGACGCGTCGCGACAACGGCGACTTCGTCGGCTGGTTCGCGCTCAAGTACATCCCCGGCACGGCGGAAGTCGAGGTCGGTTACCGGTTGCGCTTTGGCGCGTGGGGCAGGGGCCTCGCAACGGAAGGTGCGCGCGCGCTCGTGCGTTACGGATTCGACGAGCTCGGCCTCTATCGCATCCTCGGCGTCACGCATCCCGACAACCTCGCATCGCAGCGGGTCCTGATGAAGGCGGGGATGGTCGACGCCGGCTGGGGACGTTACTACAACCGGCCGGTGCGGGTGTTCGAACGCGTCCGTGATGCGGCGTGGCGGCCGCAATGGCGAGTATGAGCGTGGCAAGGCCGCCCCGAACGCCGGCGTGCAATCGGGCGTCGGAGGATCATTCAACGGTTCGGCAGGCGCTCGTGCAGGCGGGTCTTGCGCCGATCGACGCGCAGGTGCTGCTCGCGCACGTGCTCGGTACCGACCGCGCCTGGCTCGTGGCGCACGCGACCGATCCGCTCGCTCGCCGCGACGCCGAGGCGTTCTTCACGCTCGCGCGACGCCGCCGCGACGGTGAGCCTGTCGCCTATCTGACCGGCGAGCGCGAGTTCTGGGGCCTGTCGCTCGCCGTCGATCGATCGGTGCTGATTCCCCGTCCCGAGACCGAGACGCTCGTCGAGTGCGCGCTGCGCTCGCTGCCTTCCGATCGTCCGGTGCGCGTGCTCGACATCGGCACGGGTTCCGGCGCGATTGCCGTTGCAATTGCGCGTGAACGCCCACAGGCGCAGGTGCTCGCGACCGACGTTTCGGCCGCAGCCCTTGTCGTGGCGACGCGCAATGCCGCGCGGATGAAACTTGGCAACGTCCGCTTGCTCCAATCGAACTGGTACGAACGACTTTCCGGCGGCGAAAGCGTCTTCGACCTGATCGTAAGCAACCCGCCGTACGTCGCCGACGCCGATCCGCACCTCGCGGAAGGCGACGTGCGCTTCGAGCCGGTGACCGCGCTACGGGGCGGCCGCGATGGTCTGGCTGCGCTGCACGTCGTCATCGCGGGCGCGCCGGCGTGGCTCGCGCCGGGTGGCGGCCTCATCGTCGAGCACGGGTACGATCAGGCCGATGCCGTGCGTGCGCTGATGCGTGCGGCCGTCCTCGCCGACGCCGGTGTCTTTCGCGATCTTGCCGGGATCGCGCGCGTTTCGGCTGCGACGAAGGCCGTCGCCCCGCGCCGAATTCCGCTAACGCCTCTCCAATCCGAATCATGAAATTCCCAACGTTCAACGAGCCCGGCCGATCAATGCGTCCTGTGGGGGGATCATACGAACTCCTCCGGGACCCCGCGGTCTGGGCGTGGCTGCTCGTCGCGCTCCTTGCGATCTTGCCCGCTCGGGCGGTGCTTGCGGGCGGCTGATCGTTCGCACCGGCTGTCGGCCCGCCGGGCGTTTCGTCTTTCCCGCCGGCGTCCGGTCGCGCAAGGCCGACCCGTCGCGCGCTCTTTCGCTACACTTCAAATCCCGGCGCGGCGCACCGCGCGCATCCCCACGGAGACTTCCTCGTGCCGACCCGTGTTCGCATGATCCCCCCACGCTCGCGGCTGCGCCGCTTCGCTGCCCCCCACGGGGGCGGAATTCGAGCCTTGGGGCGGCCCCGCGGCTCTCATGTGTCGCTGCTCGTGTCGCTCGTCCTTCTCGTCGCGGCGAGTGCCATCGCGCAACCGAAGCCGCGCATCGAGAAGGCGGCGGACCTGCCGCGCTTCTCGTACCCGATCGAGGGCAGAGTCGAGGACGTGATCGGCGACGACGCGAAGTTCAAGCGCTTTGCGAGCGCCGTGCGTCGCGACGCCGAGTCGGTGTTGAGCGGCTACGAGATCGACGATCGGGCGACGCTGCGCCAGCTCGAAGGCGAGCTTGCGCAACTCGACTATCTCGACGGCAACGACGACGGTGCGTTGAGGCGCGCGGCGCACGTGCGCGAGCTGCAGGACAAGCCGGCCGACAAGCTGATGTCGGGATTGCAGCTTCGCGCGATGATCGCCGCACAGCGCAAGAGTGGCGATCGCACATCGGACGCCTATCGGCAGGAGACCGGCCGGCTGATCGCCGCCGACCTCGGGCAAATGCCGTACGACGTCGTGCAGAACGAAGTGCGCGAAGCCAAGGCGTCGGCCGAGATCATGAGCGAGGCGCTGACGCTCGGCTACGTGCGCAACGTGATCCAGCCGACGGTCGACAAGGCCGGCGCGCTGAGCTCCGATCTCGCGCCGGTGGTGATCAGCGCGAAATACCGGCTGGTGGCGTCGCTGCCGCTGAAGGCGACGCTCGTTGCCACCTACAGCAGCTACCTTGCTGCGCATCATGTCGACAAGCCCGACATTTGGGCGGCGCGCGATGTCGTGCTTCCTCCGGGCAAGCGCTATGCGCCGGTGAACGTCGGCGTGTGGGACAGCGGCGTCGACACGTCGCTGTTCGGCAAACGCGTCGTCGACGACGCCGGCAAGCCCGCCGTCATTGCATTCGATCGCTACACGAAGCCCGCAACCGGCACGCTGCAGCCGATCCCCGCCGTGCTCAAGGATCAGATCCCGCAGATGAAGTCGCGCCTGAAGGGCTTCTCCGACCTGCGCTCGAACATCGACAGCCCCGAGGCAAGCGAAGTGAAGCAATACCTGTCGACGCTGAAGCCGGACGAATACAAGGCGGCGATCGAATCGCTCGACCTCGCCGGCAACTGGATGCACGGCACGCACGTGGCCGGCATCACGCTCGCTGGTAATCCGTATGCGCGCCTCGTCGTGGGCCGCATCGAGTTCGACTGGCATCTGCTGCCCGATCCGTGTCCGACGAAGGCGCTTGCGCTGCAGGATGCGAAAAACCAGCAGGCGTACGTCGACTTCTTCAGGAAGCACCGCGTGCGCGTGGTCAACATGAGCTGGGGCGGCTCGATCAAGGCCGAGGAGGAGCAGCTCGAGCTTTGCAACATCGGCAAGACGCCCGACGAGCGCAAAAAGATCGCGCGCGACTATTTCGACATCCAGAAGGACGCGCTGACGAAGGCATTCGCGAGCGCGCCGGATATCCTGTTCGTGACGGCCGCGGGAAACAGCAACGAGGACGCGTCGTTCACCGAGGACATTCCGGCCGGCATCTCCGCCCCGAACCTGATCACCGTGGGCGCCGTCGACAAGGCCGGCGACGAGGCGTCGTTCACGAGTTACGGGCCGACGGTCGTCGTCGACGCGAATGGCTACCAGGTCGACAGCGTGATTCCCGGCGGCGACAAGCTCGCCGAATCGGGAACGTCGATGGCCTCGCCGCAGGTCGCCAATCTTGCGGCGAAGATCCTCGCCGTCAATCCGAAGCTCGCGCCGGCGCAGGTGATTGCGCTGATACGCGACACCGCCGACAAGACCCCTGACGGCCGGCGCACATTGATCAATCCGAAGAAGGCGGTCGCGGCGGCGGAGGCGAAGGCGTCGCCGTAGGCGGCGGCACGCCGAGCTTCACGGCCCAAGGCGCCAGCGCCGGCATGATCTCCGGATAAAGCGCCACGCCGTTCGCGAGCTGCTCGCGGTAAAGGCGCAGCGCGCGCTCGCCCGGCAGGCGCACCGGGGGTCCGTCCGGCCGCGGCGTCGCCTCGTGGCACGCCCGCACGAGCCAGTCCATTTGCCGGGTGAACGCGTCGAGGCCACCGAACGCGGCCGGGTCGAGCACCTGCACGAACACCGTCGCACCCCAGCCCTCGGCCGGGTCCGCCCGCCCGTGCCCGGCGAGGCCCGCGGTCATCGCCTCGATCAGCAGCGCAAGCGCGAATCCCTTGTGGCCGGCGTCGAGACCGCCGAGCGGCAGCAGCGTGCCCTTCGGCTCGTTGAACAGCACGGCCGGATCGCGCGTCGGATTGCCGCGCGCGTCCTGCACCCACGGATGCGGCAGTTCCTGTCCGTTCCTGTGCAGCCGCATCGTCATGCCGTTGGTCGTGTAGCTCGCCGAGATGTCGAGCAGGATGGGTTCGCCCGACGTCGGGATGCCCGCGGCGAGCGGATTGGGCGTGAACACCGACGTGATCGCACCGAACGGCGCGACGCTGTGCGTCGCCGGATCGATGCAGCAGACGATCGTCATCACGCCGCGCTCGGCCGCGCGCTTCGCGTACGAAGCAAGGCAGCCGATATGATGCGAGCGCCGGATCACCACCGTGCCGGTCCCGTGCGTCGACGCCATCCGCCGCGCGTCGTCGAGCGCGCGCAAGGTGAGCCACGGTCCCGGCAGCCGCTGTCCGTCCCACGTCCTGCTCGCGGGGTACGAACTCGTCGTGACCGGTTCACCTGTCTTTCGCATTCCCCCGCCGGCAAGTGCGTCGAGATAGCCCGGCAGGAGCTGCAGCCCGTGCGTCGTATGGCCCATCAGGTCGCCATCCAGCAGCACCGACGCGACGTCGTGCGCGACATCGTCGCGAACGCCCGCGGCGGCAAGCAGCGCCACCGCGAATGCCTGCAGCCGTTCGGCCGGGTAGCGGGTTTCGACAGCCGCAGCGGCGTGTGTCGCCGTGTCGGCGGCCGGCGGGGGCATCGGGGTGGACATCGGGCGCTCCAGCGCAGGATCGATGGCGTGCAATGTATGCTGTGCCGGTCGCAAAATCCACCTCGCGCACGCCGTGCTGCCGTCGTCGCTGCAGATCAGCATCGTCACGTACCTTCCCGACCTGCCGCTTTTGACGCGCACGCTCGATACGCTCGCCATCGCGATCGACGTTGCCCAGCAGGCGCAGGCGCTGCGCACCGTTCATCTCGCGCTGATCGACAACAGCAGCGATCGCGGTATCGCCGAGCGCCTGATCGAGCTCGGACGCGCGCGTTTTGCCGACGCGCGCGTGCACGTGGTGTTCCTGCACGGCCACGCGAACATCGGCTTCGGCGCCGCGCACAACCTCGTGCTGCACGGCACCGGTGCCGACTACCATCTCGTGCTCAATCCCGACGCGGAGCTCGCCGCGGACGCGCTCGTCAACGCGATTCGCTGGCTCGATGCACATCCGGGCGTAGGCGCGCTGGCGCCCACGGTGACCGACGGCAACGGCAATCGCCAGTACCTCTGCAAGCGCTACCCCGCGGTGTTCGACCTGCTGCTGCGCGGGTTCGCGCCCGGGTTCGTGCAGCGATTGTTCGCGCGCCGCCTCGCCCGTTATGAAATGCGCGACATCGTCGACGCGGTGCCGCCGCGCGAGGCCATCGGTGTGCCCGTGATGTCGGGCGCGTTCCTGCTCGCGCGCCGCGAAGCGATCGATCGCACGGGTGGCTTCGATCCGCGCTTCTTCCTGTACTTCGAGGATTACGACTGGACGATGCGCCTGCGCGACGTGGCGCAGACGGCGTTCGTGCCGAGCGTCAACGTCGTCCACCACGGCGGCCGGGCCGCGAGGAAGGGGCTGCGGCATGTGCGCTGGTTCCTCGCGAGCGGCGTGCGCTTCTACGCGCGGCATGGCTGGAAATGGTTCTGAGCGCGGCGCCGATCGTGGTGACGGGCGCAGGCGGATTCATCGGCGCGGCCTGTTGCCGGCGCATGCAGGCACGTGGACAGCCGGTACGGCGCTTCGTACACGCGCACGCCGCGCCGGATGCAAGCGGTGACGCCGTTGCGGTCGACCTCGCGCGCGTCCACGCCGATCCGCTTACGCAGGCGCTTCGCGGCGCGTTCGCCGTCGTTCATCTCGCCGGGCGCGCGCACGTCATGAACGAGTTCGCGCCCGATGCCGAGGCCGCGTACAGGCTCGCGAACGTCGACGCCACCGAACGGCTCGCGCTGGCCGCCGTGGCCGCCGGCGTGCACCGGTTCGTGTTTGCAAGTACCGTGAAGGTGAACGGCGAGTCGACGCTGCCCGGACGGCCATTCGAGCCGGGCGATCCTGCGGCGCCGCACGACGCTTATGCGCGAAGCAAGCTCGCGGGTGAGCTTGCGCTCGCGCGCGCCGCAAGCGGCACGGCGATGGTCGCGACGACGCTGCGCCTGCCGCTCGTGTACGGGCGCGGCGCGCGTGGCAACTTTCGCCGGCTCGTCGACGCGGTGGCGGCGCGGCGCTTCCTGCCGCTCGGCGCGATCGACAACCGGCGTTCGCTCGTCGCACTCGACAACCTGCTGGACGCGATCGACGCGGTGCTCGACGCGCCGTCGCCGGTGGCCGGCACGCATTTCGTCGCCGACGCGACCGCCATCTCGACGCCGGATCTCGTGCGCGCGATCGCCGCTGCGCTCGGCGTCGCGCCGCGGCTCGTTCCGGTGCCGGTGACCGTGCTGCGCGTCGCGGGTGCGCTGTCCGGCCGCAGCGACGCGGTCACGCGTCTCGCCGGATCGCTCGAAGTCGACACCGCGTCGCTGTCGCATGCAACCCGGTGGCGGCCGCGGCCCGTGTCGATCGACGCGGCGAGCGTCGGTGCGGCCGCGGCGGGCGACATGAGCGAACACGCAAGCCCTCTATAATCGGCATTCATTGCAACCGGACGTGGCGACCATCGAACCCTCCCGACAGAAGCAGGCGCGCGCAGGCGGCCGGCGCGCCGACGAACTGCGCACCGTTCGCATCGCGCGGCATTTCACGAAGCACGCCGAAGGGTCCGTGCTGATCGAGGCCGGGCAAACGCGCGTGTTGTGCACGGCGAGCGTCGAGGAAGGCGTCCCGCTGTTTCTCAAGGGCAAGGGGCAGGGCTGGCTCACCGCGGAATACGGCATGCTTCCGCGCGCGACGAACACGCGCACGCGGCGCGAGGCCGCCGAGGGCCGGCAGTCGGGGCGGACGCAGGAAATCCAGCGCCTGATCGGGCGGTCGCTTCGCGCCGTCATCGACCTCGCGGCGCTCGGCGAGCGCACGATACGCATCGACTGCGACGTGCTGCAGGCCGACGGCGGTACGCGCTGCGCGTCGATCACCGGCGCGTATGTTGCGCTGGCCGATGCAATCGCCTGGTGCCGCGCGCGCCGCACACTTGCCGGCGAACCGCTGCGCGACCGCGTCGCGGCGGTATCCGTCGGCGTCGTCGCCGGCACGCCGCTGCTCGATCTCGATTACGCCGAGGATTCGGGCTGCGACACCGACATGAACGTCGTGATGACCGGCGCCGGCGGCTTCGTCGAGGTGCAAGGCACCGCCGAGCGCGAGCCGTTCTCGCGCGACCAGTTCGACGCGTTGCTGGCGCTGGCGCAGCAGGGCATCGCACGTCTGCACGACGCGCAGCGCGAGGCGCTGTCCGCATGATGGAGCGTCTCGTGCTTGCATCGGGCAACGAAGGCAAGTTGCGCGAGTTCGCGCGCCTGCTCGCGCCGCTCGGCCTCGAGGTGATCCCGCAGGCGGAACTCGGCATCGCGCCCGCTGGCGAACCGCATGTGACGTTCATCGAGAATGCGCTCGCGAAGGCTCGCCACGCGAGCGCGCAAAGCGGCCTTCCCGCACTGGCCGATGATTCGGGCGTGTGTGTCGATGCGCTCGGCGGCGCACCCGGCGTGCGCAGCGCGCGATATGCGGGCGAGCCCGTATCCGATGCGCGCAACAACGCGGCGCTGATTACGGCGCTGCGCGACGTCGCCGATCGCCGCGCGCATTACTACTGCGTGCTGGTGCTCGTCCGCTGCGCCGAGGACCCGCAGCCGGTCATCGCCGAGGGAATATGGCATGGCACCATCGTCGATACGCCGCGCGGCAGCGGCGGATTCGGCTACGACCCGCATTTCCAGGACGCGATCACGGGCAGGACGGGCGCCGAGTTGCCGCTCCCGCGCAAGAACGCGCTGTCGCACCGCGGCAAGGCGATGCGGCGCCTGATGGCACGGCTCGAGATCCTGCAACGCGATGGAGGTTGACGCAGCGACCATCGGAACCGTCGACGCGGATTCGCTGCGTGGTCCACGCTTCGCGGCGCTGCCGCCGCTTGCGCTCTACGTGCACATGCCGTGGTGCGTGCGCAAGTGCCCGTACTGCGATTTCAATTCGCACGAGTGGCGCTCGCGCAACGGCGAGGCGGCGCCGGCAGCGACCGCCCCCGACGCACTGCCCGAGGACGCGTATGTCGCCGCGTTGATCGCCGACGTCGAATCGGCGCTCCCTTCGGTGTGGGGACGCAAGATCGGCAGCCTATTCATCGGCGGCGGCACGCCGAGCCTGTTTTCTGCAGCGTCGATCGAGCGGCTGCTGTCCGCACTGCGCGCGCGGCTGCCGTTGCTGCCCGATGCGGAGATCACGCTCGAAGCCAATCCCGGCACCTTCGAGCGCGAGAAATTCGCCGGCTATTTCGCGGCGGGCGTCAACCGGTTGTCGCTCGGCGTGCAGAGCTTCGACGATCGCTTCCTGCGCGCACTCGGACGCATCCACGGCGCCGACGAAGCGCGCCGCGCCGCGGAATCGGCGCTGATGATCTTCGGCAACGTCAATCTCGACCTGATGTTCGCGCTGCCGAACCAGACGCCGGACGATGCGCGCCGCGATATCGCCGCCGCGCTGTCGTTCGCGCCGCCGCACCTGTCGTTCTATCACCTGACGCTCGAGCCGAACACGCTTTTCCATCGGCACCCCCCGCCGCTGCCCGACGACGACGCGGCGGCCGATATCGAGGAAGGCGTGCTCGACATGCTTGCCCATGCGGGCTACGCGCACTACGAGACGTCGGCGCATGCGAGGCCGGGATTCGCGTGCCGGCACAACGTCAACTACTGGCGCTTCGGCGATTATCTCGGCGTCGGTGCCGGGGCGCATTCGAAGCTTTCGTTTCCCGATCGCGTCGTGCGGCAAATGCGCTGGAAGCAGCCGAAGCAGTATCTCGAGGCGGTTGCGCGCGGCACGCCGATCCAGGAAACGCACGACGTTTCCCGGAGCGACCTGCCGTTCGAATTCATGCTGAACGCGCTGCGGCTCACCGACGGCGTACCGACGTCGATGTTCGCCGAGCGCACGGGGCTGTCGCTGTCCGCCGCCGCGCAACCGATCGCCGAGGCGACGCGGCGCGGATTGCTCGAGCCCGACCCCGCCGTGCTGAAGCCGACGCCGCGGGGGCGGCGCTTCCTGAACGACCTGCAGCAGTTGTTTCTGCCGTGAAGCGCGCGCAGCACGCTCGGGCGGCCCGATGACGCTGTCCCGCCGCGACCTCGAGGAAGGCCGCATGCGCGAGGTGTACGTCGAGGCGCTCGCCGAAGGTCACGCGCTTACCGACGAGCAACTGTCGGAATCGCTCACCGCGACATTGCATGCGAAGCCCAGGGGTGCCGGCTGGTGGGTGTTCGCGTACGGGTCGCTCTTGTGGAATCCGATCTTCCCGTTCGCCGAAGCGCGCCGTGCCTCGGTGCACGGGCTGCATCGCCGCTTCTGCCTGTGGTCGCTCGCGTCGCGCGGGAGACCCAGCGCGCCGGGCCTCGTGCTGGGGCTCGATCATGGCGGCTCGTGCCGCGGCGTGGTGTATCGGCTGCCTTCGCCGTGCGCGATCGACGAGCTGCATCTTCTATGGCGCCGCGAGATGGTCACCGGTGCCTATGCGCCGCGCTGGCTGCACGCCGATTGCGAGGGGCGGCCGATCATGGCCCTCGGCTTCGTCGTCAAGCGCGAGCATGCGCAGTACGCGGGCCATCTGACGATCGAGGCGCAGGCGGACGTGATCGCGCATGCGTGCGGCGCGTTCGGAACGTCGGCCGATTATCTCGAGCGCACGCGCGTGTCGCTCGCAACCCACGGCGTCATCGATCTGTACCTGGAGCGTCTCGCGGGACGCGTGGCCGCTAAAAGTAGGGTCAGAGACGACTTTCCGGATTTGAAGCGATGAAGCTCGTTGAGGCCGACCGGAAAGTCGTCTCTGACCCTACTTTTAGAGCGCGATGTGCCTTCCGCCGTCGACGTTGATCGTCTCGCCGGTGACGTACGGCGCCTCGGCGAGCAGGTAGTGCACGGCCTTCGCGACATCGTCGGGCGAGCCTTCGCGCCGCAGCGGCGTATGCGAGATGATGCGCTGGCGCGCGAGCTCGTCGAACACTTCCTCGTCGGGCCACAGGATGGGTCCGGGGGCGACGGCATTCACGCGCACCTCGGGCGCAAGCTCGCGTGCCAGCGAGCGCGTGAGCCCGACGAGTCCCGCCTTCGCCACCGAATAGACGACGTAGCTCTTGAGCGGGCGCTCGGCGTGGATGTCGGTGATGTTGATGATGGCGCCTTGTGCCTTCTTGAGCGCAGGTGCTGCGGCCTGCGCGAGAAACAGCGGCGCCTGCAGATTGGTGCCGATCAGGTTGTTCCAGTCGTCGACACCGATGTCGCCGATCGTGGTCTGGTAGAACGTCGAGGCGTTGTTGACGAGCGCGTCGAGCCGGCCGAACGTCTGCACAGTCTGCTCGACCAGCGACGGCAGCTTCGCGACGTCGAGAAGGTCGGCCTGGATCAGCGCGACCGAATGCGGCCGAACGTGGTTGAGCTCGGCCTGCAGCAGGCGCGCCTCGCCCGCCGACGCGCGAAAATGCAGCATGATCGACGCGCCCGCGCGGTGCAGCCGCCGGCAGATGCTGGCACCGACCCGCTTGGCGCCGCCGGTGATCAGTACGATCCTGCCTTCCACGCAAAGCCTTGCGCGTCGATGGGACGGGGCAATCTAGCACAGTTTTCAACGGATCCACGCCGTTGAAAGCCTCGCTGCCGCTTCCCGGCGCCGACGCACGCGCGCACAGTGCGCGCGTCCTCGCCCAGGTTCGCGACGAGATCGACCGTGCCGGCGGATTCATCGCGTTCTCGCGCTACATGGAGCTCGTGCTGTATGCGCCGGCGCTCGGCTATTACGTCGCCGGCGCGCGCAAGTTCGGCGAGGCGGGCGATTTCGTCACCGGTCCCGAGCTGACGCCGCTTTACGGCGCCGCGATCGCGCGCCAGCTGGCGCCGATCCTCGAGGAGTCGAGGGCGCGCGACATCGTCGAGTTCGGCGCCGGCAGCGGTGCACTCGCGGCGTCGTTACTGGATGCGCTCGCGTTGCACGGCGCATCGCCTTCGCGCTACCGCATTCTCGAGGTGAGTCCGCAGCTTCGCGCCGCGCAGCGATCGACGATTGCGACGTGCGCGCCGGCCGCGCTTACGCGCGTCGAATGGATCGACCGGCTTCCCGATGCGATCGACGGCGTCGTCGTGATGAACGAGGTGCTCGACGCGATTGCGCCGCGGCTCGTCGCGCGCCGCGATGGTGCGTGGTTCGAGCGCGGCGTCACGCTAGTCGACGATGCGCTCGCGTGGGACGAGCGCCCGCTCGACGACGCGCGGCTCGAAGCCGTCGCGCGTGCGCGCTTTCCGGCGGACGGCGACTACACGAGCGAACTGAATCCCGCGGCCGAGGCGCTGGTGACGACGATCGGCCGGCGCATCGCATCGGGCGCACTTCTGATCGTCGACTATGGTTTTCCGCGCCACGAGTACTACCACCCGCAGCGAAACACCGGAACGCTCGTCGGGCATTACCGGCATCGCGTGCACGCCGATCCGTTCGTGTGGCCGGGGCTGTCCGATCTCACGAGCCACGTCGATTTCACCGCAATGGCCGAGGCGGCGGAGCGTGCAGGGTTGCAGGTCGCGGGATTCGCGACGCAGGCGTCGTTCCTGCTCGGCTGCGGCATCCTCGACCTGCTGCGCGACGTCGGCGCGCCCGAAACGTCCGCTTACCTGCGTGCGGCAAGCGCGGTCCAGAAGCTCCTGTCCCCCGCCGAAATGGGCGAGCTCTTCAAGGTGCTGCTGCTGGCGCGCGGTGACGCCGCCTGGCGCTCGCTCGCGCTCGCCGACATGACGCATCGGCTGTGACGCCGCCGGCCGCTGCGACAGCCGGCGTTCGCCGCGCCCCGAAGCGGCATGGCGTCACGACGGCATGCGCTTCAGCAGCAGCTTGAACATCGTCGTCCAGCCATCCTTCGCCTGCATTTCGCTCAACGCCTCGTACGCGTCGTCGCCCTGGCGCGTCCAGCGCACGCGGTAGGTCATCGACTCGTTGCCGGCGACGTATCGCGCGGGCGGAAACACGAGGCCGTTCGCGACGGGTTCCATCGTGCCGCGGCTGACGCCGCCGAGGTTCTCGATATAGAGAAACGCGACATGCTTTTGTTCGGCGTCCCAGTAGTACGTCGTCTCGCCGATGTAGTCGGGGCGGCCCGCGGCGCGCACCGTGTGCGTGTCGCGCAGTGCCTGGCCGTCGTAGAGCCAGGTGAAGCAGTGCTCGTCGGTCTGCTTGCCGTCCGGGAACTGCCCCTTCCAGCAGTGGCCAGCGAGAAACGACATCGGCTGCAGCGGTGCAATCGGCTCCGCAAGGACGGCAGCGGGAAGCAACAGCAATGCGGCAAGCAGGTAGCGCATGGTCGACCTCACGGGTGGGACTCCTTGCGGAGCCGTTGGGCGGAACGCAACCGACGCTTTTTCGGCACGGCGCGCCGGCGGCCGTTCCGAAGGCAATCGAAATAGCGGCGAAGCTCGCCGATCGACGCGTCGAAGTAGGCGACGTCGCGATGCGTCCGCGCCTGCATCACCGCGCCTTCCATCGTCGTCAGCACGAATTGCGCGAGCGCGTGCCGGTCGAGGTCGGCCGGAAGCATGCTGCCCGCGGCGTCGAGGCAGCCGAGAACCGCGGCGGTCCACGCGTCGAAGTTCGCGGCTAGCGCCGCGCGCACGGCGGGATCGGGCTCGTGCAACTCGAGGGCGAGGCTGCCGATCGGGCAGCCGTACGTGCAATCGGTCATGACGATCCCCTGCCGGTAGCGCGCGAGCAGCGCGAACACGCGTTCGATCGGATCGTCGATGCCGGCCCATGCGGGCTCGAGGAGTTGCGGACCGATGCCTTCGCGGTAGCGATCGAGCACGGCGAGCAGCAGGTCCTGCTTTCCCGGGAAGAAGTGATAAAGGCTGCCGCTGTTCGCACCGGCCTCCTTCAGGACGTCGGCGACGCTCGTGCTGCCGTAACCCTTCTCCATGAAGAGGCGCATGGCGGTGTCGACGAGGCGCGTCCGTGTATCGGACGGTTCGGGAGGCATCGGCTTGGTTGAGTGATCAACCAAGAGGCTAGCACGGCCATGCCGAACATGCAACGAGCCGGCGCTACTCGACGATCAGCTCGCCCTTCATGATTGTGTGCAGCGTGCAGAGGTACGCGAAGCGCCCCTTCTTCTTCGCGGTGAAGCGGTAGGTGGCGTTGGCGGCGATGTCGCCGGAATCGAGCCCGGCGTCCTTCGCGGTGGCCGTGTGCGGCACCGGGTCGGTGTTGTGCCACTCGACGACGTCGCCCTGCTTGACGGTGAGCGACGGCGGGTGAAACGCGAAGCCGTCGATGGTCACCTTGTGCACGGTGCCGGCGGCTTCGCTTCCCGTCGCGACGAGCGCCAGCGCGACGGCGCAGAGCGCCGCCAGCGCGCGGGCGCCGTGACGAGCCATGTTACTTCCCGATCTCGGCCTGCACCTGCTTCGCGTGGTCGAGGTGGGCGACGAACGCGGGGCGCACCTTGACGAGCAGTGCCTTGAGCTCGGCATTCGAAGCACTCGGGATCAGCGTCTTGTCCATCGCGTCGATGACCGTCTGGTGATAGACGATCTCGTGCTCGATGTACGCCTTGTCGAACGCGTCGCCCTTCAGCGTCTTGAGGTGCGCGACGTTGTCCTGGCCGCCCTTCTTGAGGCTTTCGGCGGTCGGGTTGTCCTCGGGCTTCACGTGCAGCTTCGTCACGAGGTCCTTTGCCGCCTTGTTGACGCCGGTATGGTCGGTGACCATCATCTTTCCGAACGCCTTGACGTCCTTGTTCTTCGCCTTCGATTCGGCGAGCTTGCCGGCGTCGATGTCGACCTGGTTGGCGGTGACGACGATCGCGGCGATCTGCGCGTCGTTCGGGCCGCCCTGTGCGTAGGCTACGAACGTGGCGGAAAGCAGGGCCGCCGCTACCATGGTGGGAATGCGTTTCATCGTTGCTCCTTCTTCAATGGGGAGAATGCAGGGTAAGTTACGGACGAATCAGTCCACTGGATGCGCAGGGTCCGAAATCCGCGCCAGCACGGCCCGGACAATGCGGTCGCAGCGCTCGCCGTCGAAGCCGAACACTTGCTGCACCGCCGTGTCGAGCTCCTCGGCCAGCGACTCGCGCAGGCGCGCCTTCGCCCGGAACAGGCGGCTTCGCACCGTGGCGGCCGGAATGCCTAGCGCGGCGGCCGTTTCCTCGACCGTCATGTCCTCGACTTCGCGCAGCACGAACACCGTGCGATAGCCCTCGGGCAGGTCGTCGATCTTGCTTTCGATCAGTCGGCGCATCTCGGCACGCAGCATCATGGTCTCCGGCGCGCGTGGCGACAGGGACTCGGCGATCTCGTCGTCGGGGTTGCGCTCGTCGGGTGGCTCCTCGAACAGCACCACGACCTGCTCGCGGCGCGTCCTGCGTAGCGCCTGCAGCGCCTGGTTGACGACGATCCGGGTGAGCCAGGTCGCGATCTGCGCGTCGCCGCGGAACTCGCCGATGTGGCGCCACGCGGCGACATAGCCTTCCTGCACCGCGTCTTCGGCCGCGGCGTCGTCGCGGAGGATCGCCCGCGCGGTGCGGTAGAGGCGCCGGTTGTAGCGGCGCATCAGCACGCCGAACGCCTGGGTGTCGCCACGCTGGACGAAGCGGACGAGCCCCGGGTCGTCGACGGCGTCGAGCGGTTTCGAGAGCGCAGACATGACGGGCATCTTCGGTAAGGTGCCCATTGGATGCAAACGGCACCGGCGGCGTTCCCGCCTTACGTCGTCAGGCAAAGAACAGCAGCGTCAGCAGTGCGTAGACGGGCACGAGGACGAGAAGCGACCAGCCGAGATAGCCGAAAAAGGTCGGCATTTTCACGCCGCGCGACTCGGCGATGGATTTGACCATGAAATTCGGGGCGTTGCCGATGTAGGTGTTCGCTCCCATGAATACGGCGCCGGCGGAGATGGCGACAAGCGTCGTCGCGAGCGG
>DASSVX010000113.1:0-3290 GCA_035705655.1 Casimicrobiaceae bacterium | reverse complement strand
GCCACGGTACGTGAAATCGTGTCGATGACGAGCATGAAGGCGGCGCCGAACAGCGCCGCGGCCGGCAGCAGGCGCGAGAACTCGGGCCCGACGACAAGCCGCGCCATGTGCGGCACCACGAGGCCCACCCAGCCGATGACGCCGGAAACGGCGACGCTTGCCGCGGTCGCGAGCGTCGCCGCAGCGATGACGACGCCGCGCAATCGCCTCGTGCTCACGCCGAGCGCCCGCGCCTCGTCCTCCGGCAACGCGAGCAGGTTGACCCGCCACGCGAGCGCGAACAGCACGACGAGCGCGAGCGCTACGGCCGGCAGCAGGCTCGCGACCTCTGCCGCGGACGCGGATGCAAGGCTTCCCATCAGCCAGAAGGTGATCGCAGGCAATTCGTTGTACGGATCGGCGAGGTATTTGACGAGCGCAATCGCCGCGCCGAGCAGGCTCGCCACGACGATCCCGGTGAGGATCAGCGTCACGAGCGGATCGTGCGCCTCGAGACGCGCGGCGATCAGCATGACGACGCCGACGGCGCAAAGCCCTCCAGCGAGCGCGGCGGCCTCGATGACGACGAAGCTTGCGCCCGCAACGATGCCGAGCACGGCGCCGAGCGCTGCACCGGATGAAACGCCGAGCGTGTCGGGCGCAACGAGCGGATTGCGAAAGAGGTGCTGGTACGCGGTGCCCGCGGCCGCGAGCGCCGCCCCGACGAGCATGGCCACACCGGCGCGAGGCAGGCGAATCTGCCACACGATCGCATCGGCGGTCGCCGCGTCGCTACCGCCGGCGAGCCGCGTCCACAGCACGTGCGCGAGCTCACGCACCGGAATCGGATAGCGGCCCGCGCCGAGCGCGATCAGCGCAAGGGCGAAAAGCGCAAGCACGCCGCCGCCGAGCGCGAGCCCGGTGCGGCGGCGTATCGGCGTCACGAATCCGAGCCGGCGTTGGGAAAGAACAATTGTTCGCCGTCGATCGTATAGCTCGCGATCACCTGCTGTCCGCGCGGCGACACGAGCCAGTCGATGAACTTCTGGCCGAGATTCTTTTTGACTTGCGGATGCTTCGCGGGATTCACCAGCATCACGCCATACTGGTTGAAGAGCCGCTTGTCGCCCTCGACGACGACTTCGAGATTGCCGCGGTTGTGGAAGTTGAGCCACGTGCCGCGATCGGCAAGGAGATACGCGTCGAGGCCGGCCGCCGTATTGAGCGCCGGACCCATGCCCGATCCGGTTTCGCGGTACCACGACCCCTTCGCCGTAGCGATGTCGACGCCCGCATCCTTCCACAGCCGCAGCTCGGCCGAATAGGTGCCGCTCTTGTCGGCCCGCGACACGAACGCCGGCTTCGCCTGCGCGATCTTTTTCAATGCGGCCGCGATGTCCTTGCCGCCGGCGACGTGCGCCGGATCGGCTTTGGGTCCGATCAGCACGAAGTCGTTGTACATGACGGGATTACGCCTGACACCGTTGCCTTCGGCAAGCCATTTGAGCTCGGCGGCCTTGTCGTGCACGAAGACGACGTCGGCATCGCCGCGGCGGCCGATGTCGAGCGCCTGTCCGGTGCCGACCGCGACCACGTGAACGGCGATGCCGGTGTCCTTTTCGAACGCCGGCAAAAGATGCGCAAACAGCCCCGACTGCTCGGTCGACGTCGTCGACGCAACGACGATGAACGGTTGCGCGGCACCCGCGCAAACCGCGGCGAGCATGCCGAGCGCCAACACGAAATGCCTGCTCCACGTTTTCATCACAAGCGCTCTCCTTCGACAAAGATTCTTCCTTCGGGCGAACGTGGTGACGCGAAAAATTGCAACGCGTCCGTGCATTCGGTCACCCGGCCCGCGGACAGGAAGATCACCGTATCGGCAAGACGCTTCGCCTGTCCGAGGCTGTGCGTCGTCATCACGATCGTCGTTCCCCGGGCGTGAATGGCTTCGACGATGGTCTCGACCGCGCGCGTCGCGGGCGGATCGAGGCTCGCGGTCGGCTCGTCGAGGAACAGGACTTCGGGCTCGAGTGCCCACGCCCGTGCGAGTGCCACGCGCTGCTGCTCGCCGCCGGACAGCACGCGCGCGGGGCGCGCGCCGATCGCACCGAGACCCACGCGCGATAGCGCATCATCGACACGCCGTTGCGCCTCGCTTCCCCGCACGCCGCGAAGCGCGAGCGCATGACGCACGTTGCCCGCCGCCGAGCGGCGCAGCAACACCGGCCGCTGGAACACCATCGCCTGCCCCGGCGGCCGCGACGTGCCGCTTCCCCACGTCACGCGGCCGGCATCGGGCGCGAGCAGTCCGTGCAGGACGCGCAGCAGCGTGCTCTTGCCGGCGCCGTTGGCACCCAGGATGAACGTGCGCGCGCGTGGCTCGATCGCGACGTCGATTGCATCGAGCACGCGCGTGCCGCGTCGGATGACGGCGACGCCGCAAGCGACGATCGGCAACCCTTCGGCGATCTCCGCATCACCCAAAGCGCGCCCTCGCCCATTGCCGCGTGAGATGCGCGCCGACGTTGAGCGCCATCACCAGCGTCAGCAGGACGATGCCGAGGCCGAGGGCGAGCGCGAGATCGCCCTTGCTCGTTTCGAGCGCGATCGCGGTCGTCATGACGCGCGTCACGCCGTCGATGTTGCCGCCGACGATGATCACGGCGCCCACTTCCGACGCCGCCCGTCCGAAGCCCGCGAGCAGCACCGTCAGAAGCGACCAGCGCGTGTCCCACAAAAGCGTCGCGCTCGACTGCCACCACGACGCGTCGAGGCTGCGCAGCTGCTCGCGGTACTCGGCCCACGCGTCCTCGACGACCTGGCGCGTGAGTGCGGCGACGATCGGAACGATCAGGATCGTCTGGGCGATCACCATGGCGCTCGGCGTGAACAGCAGGCCGAACGCGCCGAGCGGACCCGCGCGCGACAGCAGCAGATAGACGAGCAGGCCGACGACGACCGGCGGCAGGCCCATCGCCGCATTCAACGTCACGATGACGGGATCGCGTCCGGGAAAGCGTGCGATGGCGATCGCCGCGCCCAGCGGCAGCCCGATCACCGCCGAGCAGAGCGTCGAGGCGAGGCTGACCGCGATCGACAGTCCGACGATCTGTGTCAGCCGCGCATCGAGGTGGGCGACCATCGACAGCGCGAGTGCCAGGCTTTGCGAAATCGTGTCCATCTGGACTGCATATTGTGCCGCGGAACTGCATTCCTATGCAATTCTTACATCAGGCGAGCTCGCGCAGCACGGCGAGCGGCGGCTCGCGCACCGTCTCGCGCGTGCCGAGCCAGCCGGCGATCAGCAC
>DASSVX010000112.1:0-6041 GCA_035705655.1 Casimicrobiaceae bacterium | reverse complement strand
CGATTTCAAGCGCGAGGTCTACCGCCGGGCGCTGATGGAGCTCGAGCGATTCCTGCATGGGCGGCCGCAGACGCGGCGTGACCGTCTGTACGGGTGGGCGCATGCCGAAATGCCCGCGTCGTACGCGAATCCGGCGACGTCGCGCAGTTGAGTGCGACAGCGACACTCGCGTGTCAGCGGATTGCCAGGCCCATGCCGGCGTGCATCGGCGGCGCCAGCATGCCGGTGAAGGCGAAGCGCGCGAGGAAGAACAGCACGACCGCGCACAGCACCACGACGAGCGTGAACGGCACCGCCTTGTCGGGCGACGACCGGTTCAGCACCGGCGCGCCCACGAGGAACGTGTACAGCGCATAGAGCGTGGCGATCAGGATGACGAGGTCGCCGAGCGCGCCGAGCATGTTGAAGACGCCGGCGAGCCATGCCGCGGTGTAGCTGTAGGCGGTGAGCTTGAGCGACGCGATGAAATCCTTGCTGCCGCCGAACGACGGCGCGAGCGCGTCGACGACGAGGGCCAGCACGAACGTCGTGATCAGCGAGCGCACGTACTGCGCGACCGCGACCTGCAGCGGATGCATCGACAGCAGAAGGGCGATCGGCCCGATCGCGGCGAGGATCATGATCCAGTTCGTGTAGAGCGATTGCACCGTCGCAGGCTCCGCCGCGATCTTGATCCATTCGTCGCGCGGGTCGGCGAGGATGCGCCTGGCGCGCTCGACGACGCCGGTGCCGCTCATGCGAGCAACACGAGGTTGTCGCGGTGGATGAGCTCGGGCTCGTCGACGTAGCCCAGCACCGATTCGATTTCCGAAGACGGCCGGCGCACGATGCGCGCCGCCTCCTGCGCGCCGTAATTGACGAGGCCGCGCGCGACTTCGCGTCCGTCCGGCGCGATGCAGCCGACGACCTCGCCGCGGCCGAAATTGCCCGTCACCGCGACGACGCCGATCGGCAGCAGGCTCTTGCCGTCGCGTGTCAGCGCGTGCACGGCGCCGCTGTCGAGCGTGAGCCGCCCGGCGAGGCGCACGTGATCGGCAAGCCATTGCTTGCGCGCGGCGAGCGAGCTCCGTTCGGCGGCGAGCGTCGTGCCGAGCGGCTCTCCGCGGGCGAGTCGCGTCAGCACGTCGGCTTCGCGTCCGCACGCGATGATCGTCGATGCGCCCGAGCGCGCCGCGCGTTTGGCCGCCAGCACCTTCGTCAGCATGCCGCCGCGTCCGATGTCGCTGCCCGCGCCGCCCGCCATCGCTTCGAGTGCCGGATCGCCGGCGCGCGCGCTGCGCACGAGCGTGGCGGCCGGATGCTTGCGCGGATCGGCGCTGAACAGTCCCTGCTGGTCGGTGAGTAGCACCAGAAGATCGGCTTCGATCAGGTTGGTGACAAGCGCGCCGAGCGTGTCGTTGTCGCCGAAGCGTATCTCGTCGGTGGTGACGGTGTCGTTCTCGTTGATGATCGGAATCACGCGCAACGCGATGAGCGTGGTGAGCGTCGTGCGCGCATTGAGATAGCGCCGCCGATCGGAAAGGTCCTCGTGCGTGAGCAGAACCTGCGCCGTACGCAACGAGTGGCGCGCGAACGCGCGCTCGTACGCCTGCACGAGACCCATCTGCCCGACCGCGGCCGCCGCCTGGAGATCGTGGATGGCGCGTGGGCGGGTCGACCAGCCGAGCCGCTGCATCCCCTCGGCAATGGCCCCGGACGAAACGACCACAATGGCTTTTCCCGCTTCGGCGAGCCGTGCGATTTCGCCGGCCCAGCGCGCGACCGCGTCATGATCGATGCCGCGTCCCTCGTTGGTCACGAGGCTCGAGCCGACCTTGACGACGATCCGCGACGCATCCGCGAACGGCGTCATGGTGCCTCGTCGGTCCTGCGGCGCCGGCGCGGTGCGACGGGTGCCGGCGTCAGCACGACCGGTGCGCCCGCGTCGGCGGGCGCCGTGCCGGTCTCGGCCGTCACCGGTGGATGCTCGTCGAGCCAGGACTGGATGGCGAACGTCAACTCGCGGCACCCGGTGCCGTCGATCGCCGAGATCGCGAAAAGCGGCCCCTTGTAGCGCAGCGACTTCGCGAACGCCGCGCACCGCGCGGCGCGCTCCTCTTCCGCGATGAGGTCGATCTTGTTCAGCACGAGCCAGCGCGGCTTGGCAGCGAGCCCGGCGTCGTATTTTCCGAGTTCCCTGACGATCGCTCGCGCACCGGCGAGCGGATCGGCGTCCGGGTCGAGCGGTGCCATGTCGACGACGTGCAGCAGCAGGCGCGTGCGCGCGAGATGGCGCAGGAACTGGTGGCCAAGGCCTGCGCCTTCCGCGGCGCCTTCGATCAATCCGGGGATGTCGGCGACGACAAAGCTATGCGCTTCCGAGGTTCGCACGACGCCGAGTTGGGGCGCGAGCGTCGTGAATGGATAGTCGGCGACCTTGGGACGCGCCGCGGAAATGGCGCGGATCAGCGTCGACTTGCCCGCATTCGGCAAGCCGAGAAGGCCGACGTCGGCCAGCACCTTGAGCTCGAGATGCAGCCGCCGCTCCTCGCCCTTTTCGCCGGGCGTCGTCTGGCGCGGGGCGCGATTGGTGCTCGACTTGAAATGAAGGTTGCCGAGCCCGCCCTTGCCGCCCTTCGCAACGAGCGCACGGGCGCCATCCTGCGCAAGATCGGCAATGACATCGCCGCTGCCCGCATCGCTGATCACCGTGCCCACCGGCACCCGCAGCACGATGTCGTCGGCGCCATGCCCGTACTTGTCCGCGCCGCGCCCGTTCTCGCCGCGCTTCGCGCGGAAGATGCGCGCGAAGCGATAGTCGACGAGCGTGTTGATGTTGCGGTCGGCAACCGCGTGGATGCTGCCGCCCCGGCCGCCGTCGCCGCCGTCGGGCCCGCCGCGCGGCACGTACTTCTCGCGCCGGAACGAGGCGGCGCCGTTGCCGCCGTCGCCGGCGATGACCTCGATGTACGCTTCATCGACGAATTTCACGACGCATCATCCTTCATGTAAAGCACGTAGCGCTCGGTGGCGTCGCCGCGCCGGCCGCCTTCCCATTCGACGTGCCAGCCGCTCAGCGCGGGCGCGGCACCGCCGATGGCACCATATTGCACGAGAAGTGCGGGGCACTCGTCGTCGGCATTGGGCTGCGCTTCCTCGCGCACCGTTTCGATCGCCGCGAAGTAGTACAGCAACGCGCGCTGCGGGTCGCCGAGATTGCGGCTCGCGATGCAACCGGCAACGGGCAGATGCGCGTCGAGATTCTCGATCATCGTGCGGTACGAGCGCCGCGAATCGAGATACGGCAGCCAGATCGTCGAGTAGAGGCACCAGGCAAGCGTGACCCCCGCCGCCCAGTTGAGGAGCGCGCGGCGATTGCTGCGCCGCGCCGGCCGCACGAGCGCGATCCACAACAGCGTCAGAACCATGGCCGCGATCACCGACCCCAGGTGGAAGGTTGGCTGGAAGCCGACTTCGGTGTCGCGGAAAAGCGCCGCGATGGCCGGCGACATGCCGTTCAGCCGTGCATCGACCCAGATGCCCCAGACGACGATCGCGAGCAACCCGAACGTCAGGATGCCGAACCAGTCGAGCGCCGCCGAAAAGCTGCGCGCCAGCGAATCGATCTCGAGCGACGCGAGCAACGCGCAGGGCACGAGCAGCGGCAGCGCCTGGATCAGCCTCGGCTCGGGAACCACGAGCAGATTCGCGTAGATGACGAGCGCGAGAATCGCCGGGATCAGCACCCGCGGCTCGGCAAGGCCGCCGTTGAAGCCGCGGGCGCGCGTCCAGACCATCCAGGCGATCAGCGGCAGCGCAGGCCATGCGAACCACAGCAGGTTGCGCGCGTGATACAGCGGATCGGCCAGCGACGGATCGCCGAAGAACGCGACATGCTGTCCGAGCGCTTCGGTCGCGAGCCACTCGTAGAGCAGCGACGAATCGCGCAGGTACAGCGCGACGATCCACGGTGCCGCAAGCGCCACGGCAACGACGAGCGCGATGCCG
The DNA here is from genome assembly GCA_035705655.1 of Casimicrobiaceae bacterium. Classification (GTDB taxonomy): domain Bacteria; phylum Pseudomonadota; class Gammaproteobacteria; order Burkholderiales; family Casimicrobiaceae; genus VBCG01. The sequence goes on along the minus strand of DASSVX010000112.1, from coordinate 2,054 downwards.
AGCGCCGCGACGTAACGGCGGCTGCGAAACTGCGGGCCGAGGGGCACGAGGAGCAGCGCTGCGATCGCAATCCACGCCGGACCCGCGAATCCCTGGCAGAGGAACGCGACGGCTGCGCCGGCACCCGTCCACGCCCCGCCGACAACCGGGCGGCGCAGCGCAAGCGCCTGTCCATAGAGCGCGATGGCGAGACCGACCATGACGCCGAGCTCGCCCGACAGCACGTGCGCGCGATCCCAAAGACCCACCGAGCCGATCAGGATCAGCACCGGCGGCCAGCGGTAGGTCGGGCCGGCGAGCTCGCCGCTCGCAAGTGCCGTGAACAGAAGAATCAGCGCCAGTGCGCCGCCCGCGGCAACGCGCGCGGCGTCGAACGGCTCGAGCGGCGGTGAAAGCAGTTGCTGCGTCGCCGCGGCGATCGCCGGCACGAGGGGCGGATTGCGCAGGTAGACTTCGCCCGCGAGATGCGGCACGACGTAATCGTGACGCTGCGCCATTTCCCATGCGACGCCGAACGTGGTGGCGTCGTCGAACTTCCACGGATCGTGGCCCGTCAGCCCGAGCGCGATCCAGGCGACGGCCAGCAGAAGCAGGCCCGCCTGCTTCCACGCCCGATACGGGTCCGCGGCATCGGGCGCTGCGGACGGTGCTGTGTCGAGGGCGGGTCGGCCGAGGCTGCGCATGGCGGAAGAATGGCGGCTACGCTTCGCGACTGCAACGAAAAAGGCAGCCGAAGCTGCCTCTTTGGGCGACGCGGAACGACAATGGCGTCAGGCCGATGGCGTCGCCGTCTTGGTGCCATAGCGCTGGCGGAATTTCTCGACGCGACCTGCCGTGTCCATGATCTTCTGCTTGCCGGTGTAGAACGGATGGCATGCCGAGCAGACTTCGACGTGCAGCGGCTTGCTGATCGTCGAGCGCGTGGTGAACGTGTTGCCGCAGCTGCACGTGACGTTGATTTCGGTGTATTTGGGATGGGTGTCGATTTTCATGGTCCGGGTGCCTTCCGTTTGCCTGGCGCGCGGCTCGACGCACGGGCCCGCGAAGCGAGCGGGTGGCGAGAGCCAAGGGAATCAGCGATTATCCGCGAGATGGCGGTTTATCGCAAGTTGCGGTGTCGGCGACGCTTTGCAAGCGGCGCCGCAACCCATTGATTGGAAGGGACAAAAAACCGGCGCGCGGCCGGCCGCCGGGTTTTCAGGACGCCGGGCTGCCTTCCTTCACGCTCGCGCGGATCTGCTGGCGAAGCTGCGGCGAATCCTCGTGCTTGTGCACGCTGACCGCGTGTTGCGCCGCCGCGGCGACGACCTCGTCCTCGGTATCGCCGGAGATCGCGATCGAACATTTGGTGTCGCTGGGGAACAGCCGGCAGTCGATGTATTTGCGTGCCATGGACGCTCTCCTTGGTGGGCGGGCGATGCGCGGGTCCCGCCGTCGGGCTGGTCGGGATCGTGCGATGTCGCGATGGTGCGCCAACGCAATCGCGGGCGCAACAGCTGCGAAACGGATCAGCCTCGCCGCATGCTTTCGAAGAACTCGGCGTTGCTCTTGGTTGCCTTGACCTTGTCGAGCAGGAATTCCATCGCCTCGAGCTCGTCCATCGGGTAGAGCAATTTGCGCAGGACCCAGACCTTCTGCAGGATCTCCGGCTTCAGCAGCAACTCCTCGCGCCGCGTCCCCGAGCGGTTCACGTTGATGGCCGGGTAGATGCGCTTCTCGGCCATGCGCCGGTCGAGATGGATTTCCATGTTGCCGGTGCCCTTGAACTCCTCGTAGATCACGTCATCCATCCGCGAGCCGGTGTCGATCAGCGCGGTGGCGATGATCGTCAGCGAGCCGCCTTCCTCGATGTTGCGCGCCGCGCCAAAAAAGCGCTTCGGGCGCTGCAGCGCATTGGCGTCCACGCCACCGGTGAGCACCTTGCCCGACGCCGGCACGACCGTGTTGTAGGCGCGCGCAAGGCGGGTGATCGAATCGAGCAGGATCACGACGTCCTTCTTGTGCTCGACGAGGCGCTTCGCCTTCTCGATCACCATCTCGGCGACCTGCACGTG
>DASSVX010000111.1:0-2617 GCA_035705655.1 Casimicrobiaceae bacterium | reverse complement strand
CGCTGCTACAAGACGGATCGCGGCCCGGCAATCTTCCGATTGCGCGATCACACGGACCGATTGTTCCGTTCCGCACGCATCTTCGGCATGAAAATACCCTTTACCGCTGAAGTCCTGATCGAGGCACAGCGCGCGTGCGTTCGCGACAACAAGCTCGACTCGTGCTACCTGCGGCCGATCGCTTTTTACGGCTCGGTGGCGATGGGCGTCGCGGCAAAATCGAACCCGGTGCTGGTCGCGATCGCCGCGTGGCCTTGGGGCGCGTACCTGGGTGCCGACGGCCTCGAGAAAGGCATCCGCGTGAAGACGTCGTCGTACACGCACCACCACCCGAACATCACGATGTGCGGGGCGAAGGCAGTCGCGAATTACACGGTGTCCATCCTCGCCAACCAGGAAGCGACGCACGACGGGTACGAGGAAGCGATGCTGCTCGACCCGCAGGGTTTCGTCTGCCAGGGCTCCGGCGAGAATGTGTTCCTCGTCCGCGACGGCAAACTGCACACGCCCGATCTTTCCGGCGGCGCGCTCGCGGGCATCACGCGGGAAACGATCATCCAGTTCGCAGGCGAGCTCGGCATTCCCGTCATTGAACGGCGGATCACACGCGACGAGTTCTACGTCGCCGACGAAGCGTTTTTCACCGGCACCGCTGCCGAGGTGACCCCGATTCGCGAATATGATCACCGGCCGATCGGCGATGGCCGCCGCGGGCCGATCACGACGAAGCTGCAGACGATGTTCTTCGACGCTGTCTACGGACGCGACGCCGCGCATGGCGAATGGCTGACGCTCGTATGACGGCGGCGCAAGGGCCGGTGGTCGTGCACGCGAACGATCTGCCGATCTACTGCCCGAACCCTGCGATGCCGTTGTGGAGCTCGCATCCGCGCGTCTTTCTCGACGTCGCGGGCGCCGGCGAAGCCATGTGCCCGTATTGCGGAACGCGTTACCGCCTCGAAGGCGACGCGAAAGCGGGACACTGAGCGCCGCAAACGACGTCGAAGCCGCATCGCGCGCGTCCGCGCGCGGCAGCGGCGAACGCGTGCTCGTTATCGCGCCGTCGTGGGTGGGCGACGCGATCCTGTCCGAACCGCTGATCGCCAGCCTGCGGAATGTCGCAGGTACGTCGCTCGAAATCGACGTCGTCGCGCCGCCGTGGTGCGGGCCGGTCTATGCGCGCATGCGCGGTGTCGCGCGGATCATCGATGCGCCCGCTGCGCACGGCGAGTTCGCGCTGCGGCAGCGTCGTCGACTCGGCATCGCGCTGCGTGAGCGAGGCTACTCCCGCGCGTACGTGCTGCCGAATACGTGGAAATCTGCGCTGGTTCCATGGTTCGCGCGAATTCCCACGCGAATCGGCTACGTGGGTGAAGCGCGGCACGGCTTGTTGACACAGCCGCGCAGACTCGACACGCGCGCGATGCCGCAGCTCGTCACCCGCTACGCGGCGCTCGCGAGCCCCGCCGGCACATCGCCTCGCGAGCCGCCGGTGCCGGTCCTCGTTCCCAATGCGGCCAACCTCGCCGCTGCGATGAGTGCGATGGCACTCGATCGATCGCGGAAGGTCGCGATCCTGTGTCCGGGCGCCGAGTACGGGCCGGCCAAGCGCTGGCCCGTCGAATACTTCGCCGATCTTGCGCGGCGCTTGAGCGCGGATGGTCATGCGATCTGGATTCTCGGCTCGCCCAACGATGCGCCGGTGGCGGCGCCGATCATCGCAGCACTTGGCGAAACCGCACTGCCGCCTCGCGATCTCACCGGCCGCACCGACCTCGGCACGGCGATCGACTTGATGTCCGTCGCATCGATCGTCGTCAGCAACGACTCGGGGCTGATGCACGCGGCAGCGGCCGTGCGCGCGCCGCTCGTTGCGCTGTTCGGCTCGTCGTCGCCGGCTTATACGCCACCGTTGTCTGATACGGCGCGGATCGCGCGCATCGACATCGTCTGCAGCCCCTGCTTCGAGCGTGAATGTCCGCTCGGACATTTTCGCTGCATGCGCGATCTTGCGCCGGAGTTGGTCTACAATCTGGCGCGCGCGACATCCGATGCGGCGCCACCGCCGCCCCACTGATCATCACCGCCATGCCGACGGCACGAACGCCTCCAATCTACACGTCGCCGCAGGACGTCACGCAGGCGTTCTACCAGGCGTTCGAGACGCGCGACATCGATGCGATGATGGCGACGTGGGCCGAGGACGAGGACATCGTCTGCATTCATCCGGGCGGCATGCGGCACGTCGGCTACGAATCGGTCCGGCACAGCTTCGATCAGCTGTTCGCCGGCGGCACTAAGCTCACGTTCCGCCTCGATCAGGTCGTCGTGCTCGAAACGGTGGGGCTCGCGATGCAGAGTGCAATCGAGCATCTGCAGGCGGGCGACGAAGGTGCGCGCGGCGCAGCGGTCGCGACCAACGTGTTGATGCGCACGCCGTCAGGCTGGCGAATCGTGTGTCATCACGCGTCGCCGGCGCCCGCTGTTACCGAAGCGCCCGCGTCAGGACCTCTCCATTAAGAGAGCCTATCGGCGGCGTTCGCTCACGCCAAAGCTATCGGGTCGCGCAGCCTGTTCTGAAATCGGTTTCAGGAGGTGCCGCCGACGGTGAGGCCAT
>DASSVX010000110.1:0-8915 GCA_035705655.1 Casimicrobiaceae bacterium | reverse complement strand
AGTAAACCGCCTATCGAGTATTACGAACTACGCGACCATTCGCAAAGCCGCGTCGTTCCCGCGGAAGCGGGAACCCAGCGTCTTTCGCTCGAATAAGCCGCTGGGTCCCCGCCTTCGCGGGGACGACGAAGCTCGCTGGGTACGCGTCTTTCGCTCGAATAAGCCGCTGGGTCCCCGCCTTCGCGGGGACGACGAACCTCGCTGGATCCCCTGCCTTTGTCGGGACGCGGTTATTTCCCGAACGGGTGGCTGTACGCGAAGCTCTCGTAGGTGAACTCCGCGGCGCGGTGCCACAGGAACTCCTCGCCGCGAAACGCCTTCCACGGCTCGTAGATCTTCTTCCACGCCGGATTCTTCGACGCCTCTTCCTCGTACAGCTCGTACGACGCCTTCTGTGCCGCGAGCATGATCTCGTTGGAGAAGGCGTGCAGCTTGACGCCGTTCTTGACGAGCCGTTGCAGCGCGGCCAGGTTCTTGAAATCGTACTTGGCCATCATGTCGGTGTTCGCCTCGTACGCGGCCGCCTCGATCGCCGCCTGGTACTCCTTCGGCAGCTTGTCCCATTCCTTCATGTTCACGTAGAGCGAGTACATCGAGTTGCTCTCCCACCATCCGGGAAAGTAATAGTTCGGCGCCACCTTGTAGAAGCCGAGCTTCTCGTCGTCGTACGGGCCCACCCATTCGGCCGAGTCGATGGCGCCGCGCTCGAGCGCCGGATAGATGTCGCCGCCGGCGATCTGCTGCGGCACCGCGCCAAGGCGCGCCATCACTTCGCCGCCGAGCCCGGCGATGCGCATCTTCACGCCCTTGAGGTCGTTCACCGTCTTCACTTCCTTGCGCCACCAGCCGCCCATCTGCACGCCGGTGTTGCCCGCCGGGAACGAAATGATGCCGAAGTCCTTGAAGAACGCGCGCACGAGCTCGAGCCCGCCGCCGTAATAGATCCAGGCGTTCTGTTGGCGCTGGTTGAGCCCGAACGGAAGCGTCGTGTCGAACGCGAACGCCTTGTTCTTGCCGACGAAGTAGTAGCTCGCCGTGTGCGCGCACTCGATCGTTCCCTGCTGGATCGCATCGACGACGCCGAACGCCGGCACGATTTCGCCGGCGGCGAACACGCGAATCTGGAACTTGCCTCCGGTCAACTGCTCGACGCGCTTGGCAATGACCTCGGCGCCGCCGTAGATCGTGTCGAGGCTCTTCGGAAAGCTCGATGCGCACCGCCAGCGTATCGAGGGCAGGCCCGGCGTTTGCGCAACCGCCTGCCTGACCGCGGCCGCACCACCGGCGGCGATCGTCCCGCGTACGAGAAACCTGCGTCGATCCATCGTCTCCTCCTGATGTTTGTCGTGCCCGGCCGTCCCCACACCGGGGCGGGGCGGGGCGAGGCGAGGCGAGTCTACCCAAAACGCCGCCGGATGACCACGAGAACGCGGCTCGAAGCGGCGTGTCGAACGTGGTTCGGCCCGCGCGCGGACGCGCGACACCGGGCACCGGAGACTGCGGAGGTAACCATGCAACAAATCAAGGACGTGATGAGCCGCGACGTGAAGATGGTCGCGCCGGAAACGACGATCCGCGAAGCCGCGCAGCAGATGCGCGACGGCGATTTCGGCATGCTTCCTGTCGCCGAGAACGATCGCATGGTCGGGGCGATCTCCGATCGCGACATCGCCGTGCGCGCCGTTGCCGACGACAAGGGTCCGGAAACGCCGGTGCGCGACGTGATGTCGCGCGGCATCTGCTGGGCCTACGAGGACGATTCGGTGGATGTCGCGGCGCGCGTGATGAGCGAGCGGCAGGTGCGCCGGCTGCCGATCGTCAACCGCGACAAGCGCCTCGTCGGCATCGTGTCGATCGGCGATTTCGCCGTCGAGCCCGAGGACCGCGAGCCGGCGGCCGAGGCGCTATCGGGAATTTCGCAGCACTAGCCGCGCTCGCGCACGGCGAGCGTGCTCACGTGGACGGCTGCGCGGCAGCCGACGCCGGCGTCTGCATCGCCAGCATCAGCTCGTTGATACGCCTGACGAACGCCGCGGGATCGTCGAGCTGGCCGCCTTCGGCGAGCAGCGCCTGGTCGAACACCACCTTCGCCCAGTCGTCGAAATGACGCTCCTCGTCCCTGAGGCGCAGCACCACCGCGTGGTGCGGATTGATCTCGAGAATCGGCTTCGACGCCGGCGCCGGCTGGCCCGCCGCCTTCAGCATGCGCGCGAGGTTCGCGCTCACGTCGTGCTCGTCGGCGACGAGGCAGGCGGGTGAGTCGGTCAGCCGTCGCGTCACGCGCACGTCCTTCACGCGCTCACCGAGGCTCGTTCGCATCCGCTCGATGAGCGGCGCGAGCTCGCTCGCCTCGGCCTCGCCTTCCTTCTTCTCGGCCTCGTCCTCGAGCTTGCCGAGATCGAGCCCGCCCTTCGCGACCGACACGAGTGGCTTGCCGTCGAACGCGCTGAGGTGACCGACCACCCACTCGTCGACGCGCTCCGACATCAGCAGCACCTCGATGCCCTTGCGCCGGAACACCTCGAGATGCGGACTGTTCCGGGCGGCGTTGAACGATTCGGCGGTGACGTAATAGATGCTGTCCTGGCCCTCCTTCATCCGTGCGACGTAATCGGCGAGCGACACGGTCTCGTCCGCGGTGTCGGCCGCACTCGACGCGTAACGCAACAGCCCCGCCACCTTCTCCTTGTTGGCGTAGTCCTCGCCGATGCCTTCCTTCAGCACGCGCCCGAATTGCGCCCAGAACGTCGCGTACTTGTCCTTCTCGCCGTCGGCAAGGCCCGCAAGCAGATCGAGCACCTTCCGCGTCGTGCCGCCGCGCAGCGTCTCGATATCCTTCGATTCCTGCAGGATCTCGCGCGACACGTTGAGCGGCAGGTCGGTCGAATCGACGACGCCGCGCACGAAGCGCAGGTACGCCGGCAGCAGCTGCTCGGCGTCGTCCATGATGAAGACGCGGCGCACGTAGAGCTTGACGCCATGCCGGGCGTCGCGGTCCCACAGGTCGAACGGCGCGTGCGCCGGGATGTAGAGCAGCAGCGTGTAGTCGTGGCGGCCCTCGACGCGGGCATGCACCCAGGCGAGGGGGTCGTCGAAGTCGTGACCCACGTGCTTGTAGAACGCCTTGTACTCGTCGTCGCCGATCGCGCTTTTCGGCCGTGCCCACAGCGCCGACGCCTGGTTCACGGTTTCGGTTTCGTCGACCTTCTGCGATTTGCCGTCCTTCCACTCCTCCTTCGGCATCACGATCGGCTGCACGATGTGATCGGAGTAGCGGTGGATGATCGCGCGAAGCTTCGTTCCGGACGAAAGGTCGTCCTGGCCTTCGCGCAGGTGCAGCGTGATCTCGGTGCCGCGCTCCGGCTTGCCGGCCATCTCGATCGCGAATTCGCCCCCGCCATCCGACTCCCAGCGCACGCCCTGGTCGGGAAGCTCGCCGGCGCGGCGCGTGAACACCGTCACCTTGTCGGCGACGATGAACGACGAGTAGAAGCCCACGCCGAACTGGCCGATCAGATGCGCGTCCTTCTGCTCGTCGCCGGTGAGCTGGCGGAAAAACTCGCGCGTGCCCGACTTGGCGATCGTGCCGAGGTTGGCGATGACTTCATCGCGATTCATGCCGATGCCGTTGTCGGCGACGCTGATCGTGCGCGCCGCCGCGTCGTAGTCGACCCGGATGCGCAAGTCGCTGCCGCCTTCGAGCAGCGCCGGATTGTGCAGCGCCTCGAAGCGCAGCTTGTCGCAGGCATCCGACGCGTTGGAGATCAGCTCGCGCAGGAAGATCTCGCGGTTCGAATAAAGCGAATGGATCATGAGGCCGAGCAGTTCCTTCACCTCGGCCTGGAAGCCCATCGTTTCGCGCACGGGGCGGGCAGCGTCTGTTTCGTTCATGGCTGGGATCGCGGGTTTGTCACGGTGAGACGCATATCGTAATCGCTCGGGCCGCGCTGGCCATGCGCGCGCTTGCCTGGCGGGTGCGTCGGCCGCTGCCCCGCGCGTGTCGGCGCGGGTCGCAAGTCGGCCCGCCGCGTCAAGCCTCGGACTGCGCCGCCAGCGCTCCGCACAGCGCCGCGATCGCACTGTCGAGCCGCTCGACGCTGATCGGCTTCACGAGGTGCACGTCGAAGCCTGCGGCCTGCGCGCGCCGCACGTCGTCGGGCTGCCCGTAACCGGTCAGTGCGATCAGCGCGATCCGTCGTGGCGATTGGGCCTTGAGCCGTCGCGCAACCTCGTAGCCGTCGATGTCGGGCAGCCCGATGTCGACGATGGCCAGGTCCGGCCGTGTCTGCCCGGCGAGCGCGATCGCGTCTTCGCCGAACGCCGCTTCGAATACCGCATGACCCTGCATCGCGAGCACCTGGCGGAGCATGTCGCGCGCATCGTCGTTGTCCTCGACGAGCAGGATGTTCCGCGGCGACACGCCATGCGACGCCGGCGCGCCGGCCGCGACGGTGACGGCCGGCGCGGCGGCGGGAAGGCGCACCGTGAACGTCGCACCGTGGCCAGTGCCGGCGCTCGCGGCGCCGACCGAGCCACCCTGCAATTGGGCGAGACGCTTCACGATCGTGAGGCCGAGCCCGATGCCGCCCTTCGAGCGCCCCGCATCCTGGTCGCCCTGCACGAAAACGTCGAAGACGCGGTCGACGAGCCCGGGCGCAATCCCTTCGCCACCATCCGCAACCGACAACAGCGTCTCGTTGGCGTCCCGGGCGACGCGAATCGCGATCGTCCTGCCGGGGGGCGTGAACTTGACCGCGTTGTCGAGCAGGTTCGACAGGATCTGCTCGACGCGCGCCCGATCGGCCGTCACCCAGCCGTCCCGGCCGTCGACGGTGACGGTCTGCCCGCTGAAGCGTCCCGTGGCGCGCCAGGCGCCGACGGTCGTTGCTGCGAGTACCGCGAGGTCGAACGTCTCGATGCGCAAGTGCACCTTGCCCGCAATGAGGCGGCTCACGTCGAGCAGGTCCTCGATCATGCGCGACATCTGTCGCGTCTGGCGATCGATGACGCCGCGCGCATCCGCCGCCGCGCGGTGCGCGGGATCGGCCACGCGAAGGATATGCGTCGCCGCCGTCAGCGCCGCCAGCGGATTGCGCAGCTCGTGCGACAGCGCGGCGATGAATTCGTCCTTGGCGCGGTCGGCCTCCTGCAGCGCGCTTTTCTCGCGCTCGATCAGCTCCTCGCGCTCGCGCACCGCAATGTCGGCGTCGCGCAGCGCCGCGGCCACGTCGCTCACCTCGCGCACGCGGGCGTCGTCGATGGTCGCAGGCACGCCAGGCGACCCGATCGAACGTGCCGCGGACGCCAGCGCGACGACCGGCTTGGCGATCCGGCGGCCGAGCAGCATCGCGATGCCGAGCGCGATCATGATCGACAGCGCCACGCCGATACCCATCAGCCAGGCCGTCCGCCAGGCCGCGGCCTCGACGATTTGCGCGGGAATGGCGAGGCCGATGCTCCATCCGCTGGACGCGGAGCGCTCGTGCGCGGTGAACGCGTCCCTGCCCTCGACCGTCAGTCCGCGGTACCAGCCTTCGGGTGCGCGCAGCACCGCCGCGCGGAACGCATTCGACGCCGGCTCGCCCGCGGGCCGGGCGGGAATGCGCGCGACGAAATTTCCGTTGGCGTCGACGATGCCGCTGATCCAGCCGTCCGGCAGACGCTGCTGGCGAACGATGTCCTGAAAGGATTCGGGACGCACGACCGCGGTCAGCACGTAGGCGAGGTGCCCGGCCAGCATCACCGGAACACGTATCGGAATGCCCGGCGGCGACGAGGCGTCTAGCTGGTCGACGTTGCCGATGACGAGCCGGCCGGTCCGCACGACGTGCGCAGCACTCGCCGGATCGAGGACGCGCTCGCCCGGCCGGTCGAGTGGCTTCAGCGCATCGAGCAGCTTCTCGCCCGAGGGTCGCGTCAGCGTCACATCGAGCCAGGTCGGCTGCGTTGCCAGCACGCGCCTGGCCTCGGCGTGGAACGCGGCGAGGTCGTTCGTCTGCAACGCGGGCGACGCGCCGATCGCGAGCACCGTGGTGATCGATCCGCGCAGTTCGGCGTCGACGGCGGTCATCATTGCGCGTGCCCGATCCATCGCCGCGCGCTCGACCGTGCTGCGGTCCTGCTCGACGAGGACGACGGAAACGAAGATGGCGAACGCAAGGACGGGCAGCACGACGCCGATCGCGAGCAGCAGCAGGTGCGAGCGGATGGTCATGCCGGTCGGTGACGGCGCGAGAATGGCGATGCGAAACGGGTCGCGGGAGCGTTCGCCGGTGGCGCCCTCGGCGCCGGACGAGGGCGCAAAGTTATCATGATGCTCAAACGTCCGCTACGCGCGGCCGTCCACGTTCCCCATGACCGACCCCGGCCGCCCAAGTCCACCTTGGCTCGCTCTGCTGCTGCTCTGGCTGGCGGGCAATGGGCTGCGCCTCACGATACTTGCGGTGCCGCCGGTGATCGCGACCATACGCGACGACCTGCGGCTCAGCGCGACCGAGGTGGGTCTCTTGTCGAGCATCCCGCCGGCGATGTTCGCGATCGCGGCACTGGCAGGCTCGCTGCTGGTCGCCCGCCTCGGCGTACGAGTCGCGATGGTCGGCGGCCTTGCGCTGGTCGCCGCCGGATCGGCGCTGCGCGGCGCCAGTCCGAACTACGTTGCGCTGCTGCTGACCACCATCGTGATGTCGGCCGGCGTTGCGCTGATGCAGCCGATCATGCCGACCGCCGTGCGGCAATGGGTGCCCGCGCGCATCGCGCTCGGCACGGCGGTCTATACGAACGGGCTTCTCGTCGGCGAGATTCTCGCCGTGCTGCTCACGATCCCGGTCGTCCTGCCGCTCGTTGACGGAAGCTGGCGCCTGTCGCTCGTCGCATGGTCGATTCCCATGGCGATGATCGCGGTGATCGTGCACGCGTTTGCGCCTCGGCCCGCCGCGCCGCACGCGGCAGGAAGCACGCCGATGCCGCGCAAATGGCTGCCCGACTGGCACGTCGGCCTCGTGTGGCGGCTCGGTGCACTGTTCTGCTGCGTCAACTCCATCTACTTCAGCGCGAATGCGTTCATGCCGATCTATCTCGCCAGCAAGGGTCGCCCGGATCTGATCGGCGACGCGCTGCTCGCGCTGAATCTCGGCCAGTTGCCTGCATCGCTGCTGCTTCTCGGCGTCGCGGGCCGGCTCGAGCGCCGCGCGTGGCCGTACGTCCTCTCCGGCGTGGTGTCGCTCGCGAGCATCGCGGGCATCGTGCTGATGGTCGGCCCCGGCACCGTCGCGTGGTCGGCGCTCCTGGGCTTCTCCGACGCCGCCGCGCTGATCCTCGGCCTCACGCTGCCGCCGCTCCTGTGCCGGCCCGAGGACGTCGCACGCACGTCGGCCGGCACGTTCATGCTGAGCTACGGCGGTGCGGTCGTGCTCGCATTGCTGAGCGGCGTCGCGTGGGACGTCACGCAGCTGCCGGCACTCGCGTTCGTGCCGCTCGCGGTGTGCGCGCTCGCGATGGCGGTCATCGCCGGCGCCATGTGGCGCAAGCACGAACTGCGCTGAGCGGCAAGGGACGACAAGGGACGACACGCGAATGGCGGGAGAATCGACCACGGCCGTGATCGCCGCCATCGTCGGCAACCTCGCGATCGCCGTGTGCAAATTCGCCGCCGCCGCATTTTCGGGCAGCGCGGCGATGCTGTCCGAGGCGATCCATTCATTCGTCGATACCGGCAACGACGTCCTGATGCTGTATGGCATCCGCCGAAGCGGCAAGCCAGCCGACAACGATCATCCATTCGGTTACGGCCATGAGCTCTACTTCTGGACGCTCGTCGTCGGCATCCTGATTTTCGCGCTCGGCGGCGGCATGTCGATCCTGACCGGCATCCTGCACGTGGTCAACCGCACGCCGGCGGAAGCGAGTCTCTGGAATTACGCGGTGCTCGCGATCGCGGCGGTGTTCGAAGCGATCTCGTGGTACTTCGGCCTGCGCGCTTTCCGCAGCGAGCAGGCGGGTCGCGGCATCATCGAGACGATCAAGGTGAGCAAGGACCCGACCACGTTCTCGGTGCTCCTCGAGGATTCGGCGGCGCTCGTCGGACTCGCATTCGCTTTCGCGGGGATCTATCTCAGCAGCCATCTCGACATGCCATGGCTCGACGGCGCCTCGTCGATCGCCATCGGCGCACTGCTTTGCGCAATTGCGCTCGTCATGGTCTACGAGAGCAAGGGCCTGCTCGTCGGCGAAGGCGTCGGCCGCGCGACCGCGCAGGGACTGCGCACGCTGATCGCGAGCGATGCGGCGGTGCAATCGATCGGCAAGCTCGCGACGATGTATCTTGGCCCGGATGACGTGATGCTGGCGGTCGAGATCCGTTTTCACGACGACAACTCGCTCGACGACACGCGCCATGCGATCGGGCGGATCACACGGCAGATCCGCGACAAATATCCACGGATTCGCCACGTGTTCCTGGACGCGTCGTCAATCGGCAACTGACGGCAACTGACACGGAGCCGTGGAATTGTGCCTCGGATATGCTGTCGATCCGAAACGCGCAGACGAAGGCGCGGCGTCGCGCTTTTGACCTGCGGCGCGCGAGTGCGACAGGGTTGGCATCCGCTCCGGCGGCAGTACAGCGAGGACACGCTCATGAGACCAGGACTCGACAATCAGAACGAATGGACGAAAATCGCGGGCGCGGCGGCGCTCGGTGTGGTCGCGATGTACATGCTCGATCCGGACAAGGGACGCCGGCGCCGCGCGCTGGTCGGCGACAAGGCGTACAGCGTCGTGAGCGACGCCCGGCAGGCGCTTGGCGCGGCGACGCGCGATGCGGCGCATCGCATCGAGGGACTGCGTGCGCGCGCGCGGCGCCTCGTCAGCGACACGCCCATCCCCGACGACCTGCAACTGATCGAGCGCGTGCGCGC
>DASSVX010000109.1:0-5905 GCA_035705655.1 Casimicrobiaceae bacterium | reverse complement strand
TCCGCGCGCAACGGCTGGTCGAGAAACGGCGGCAGCGACGCCGTCAGGAGGATGTCGATGTCGTTCATGGAGCGGCGCCTTTGCGTGGAATGCGATCCTGGCGTTGTTGCCCGCGAGCTTACGCGCTCCGCGCGGCGCTGCGCGGCGGCCCCGCAAACCAGTCGAGCACACCGGCAAGCAGTCCGGCATCGCCGCCTGCCGTCTCGACGGCGCGCAGGCCGTGCTCGCGCGCGCGCTCAGCGATGCGCGGATGCGCGGCGAACACCGGCAACTGCGCCATCAGCGAGCGTCCCGCCTCGCCGACGGCAGCGACAAGGTTGTCGAGACCTTCGCTCGACGTCAGCGTCAGCGCATGCGCGCGGCCTTCGCGCATCGCTTCGACGAGGCCGTCGGCACCCGACTGCGGCGCGACGCGGCGATAGCACGGCACGTGGTCAACCGTCGCACCGCGCGAGCGAAGGGTGCTGCCGAGAAACTCGCGTCCTCCTTCGCCACGAAAGATGACGACGCGTTTTCCGGTGACATCGGCGAGTGTCGGCAGCTCGAGCAGACCTTCGCTGTCGAACGAAGTCGTCGGCTGCAACGCGCCCGCGATTCCTGCCGCCGCCAGCGCCTCCGCAGTTCCGGGGCCAGGCGCATAAGTGACGATCGTCGCTGGCCACGCGCCGAGCGGCGGTGCGCCGAACTCGACCGCATTGGCCGAGACGAAGATCGCGATGTCGTATTGCGCAAGCTGCGCATGCGCTCGCGTCAGTGGCGCGCGATCAGGTGGGGGCAGGATGACGATCGCCGGCCAGATGATTGGCATGCCGCCGAGCGCTGCGATTCGCGCGGCGAGCACGGCTGCCTGCCGCAGCGGACGCGTGACGACGATGCCGATGCCATCGAGCGGACCGCGCTCGCGCTGCGGCGGCGACAGCGAATGAACGCCGGTGGTCATTCGACGATGCTCGCGTTCTCGTTCATGCGGAAGATGCGAACCGGTGCGCGCCTTGCGCGAGGAACTCGTCAGCCAGTGCGCCTCCGAGTGCGCGTGCGCCGTCGATGTCGACGACCGCGCTTTCGCGCTCGCCGCGCATCACGTCGCCGCCATCGCGCGTCGCGATGAGGCCGCGCAGCCACAACCGGTCCTCTTCCCATTCGGCGTACGCCGCGAGCGGCGTGTGGCAGCTCCCGCCCAGCGCGCGCGAGAACGCGCGCTCGGCTGCGGTTGCCAGCGTCGTCGATCGATCCGCGATATAGCCAAGTGCTGTTCGCAAGTCGGTGCGATCGGCGCGACATTCGATGGCGAGCGCGCCCTGCCCTGGCGCCGGCAGGCTTTCGTCCGGATCGAGCAGCGAGCGAATCCGCGTGCCGAGGCCGAGCCGCTTGAGTCCCGCTGCCGCAAGGATGATCGCGTCGTATCCGCCTTCATCGAGCTTCCGCAAGCGCGTGTGCACGTTGCCACGCAGCGATGCGATCGAAAGGCGCGGATAGCGCTCGCGCAGTTGCGCCTCGCGGCGCAGGCTCGACGTTCCCACGACGGCGCCATCGGGAAGCTCCGCGAGTGCGCCAAATCGATTCGAGACGAATGCGTCCCGTGCGTCTTCGCGCGACGAGATCGCCGCCAGCACGAAGCCCTCGGGGACATCCATCGGCACGTCTTTCAGCGAATGAACGGCGACGTCGGCGCGTCCTTCGCGAAGCGCCGTCTCGAGCTCCTTGATGAAAAGTCCCTTGCCGCCAATCGTCGCGAGCGGCCGATCGACGATGCGATCGCCTTGCGTCGTGATGCCGAGGAGCTCGACCGTCGTGCCGCGGAACTGCTCGGTCAACTGCGCGCGGACGTGCTCGGCCTGCCAGAGCGCAAGCGCGGATTCGCGCGTGGCGATCGTCAGCCGGCGCGGCGCAAAGGGTGCCGTCATTGCCGCCGTGCCGTGGCGACGCGGGGGAAAGGACCCAAATTCGGAAAACGCGCGTTGCGGCGAGGCGGCCATATTAGCAGGTCGGGCACCGCAGGCCGGATTCGGCGGCGGCGTCATTCGCGGCAAGGTCGCAGCGTTGCGTCGTACAATCGAACCCACCGAGCGTCTCCGCGCACGATCGATCGTTGTCATCAAACGCTGCAGCCGCGCGGCGCGCAAGCGGAGCCCGATCATCATGCCGTCACCGGACGCTGTATCGGTGCCGCGTCGTTCGTCGTAACGCCGATCCGCAATGAAGCCCGCCTTCCGACATCTGCTGCACGCTGGTCCGAGCCGCTTCGAGCAGGACGACCAGGAGCCGCTGTGGTCGGAGCTCTTCAGTCCCGAAAGGCTCGAGCAGCACGCCCGATCGCTCGCCGCGGCGCAGCCCGTCAGTAAGCGTCCGCCCCGCTGGCGATCGTTCGCCAACCGCAATGCCGAGAACGCCGACGTGCTGCGCGAGGCTTACGCGGCGATCAGCGATGCCGTCAAGTCCAAGCGATTGATCACACCGGCCGCCGACTGGCTCGTCAACAACTTCCACGTCGTCGAGGATCAGCTCCGGGACATCCGCACGCTGCTGCCACGACGATTCTATGCGCGGCTCCCCGCCCTCGATGCGGGGCCGCTTGCCGGATTGCCGCGCGTCTATGGCATCGCGTGGGCATTCGTCGCGCATACGGACAGCCGATTCGATCCTGACCTCCTGCTGCGCTTCGTCGCGGCGTATCAGAAAGACGATCCGCTCGAGCTCGCCGAATTGTGGGCGCTGCCGACCGTACTGCGGATCGTCATGATCGAGAACGCGCGGCGGCTCGCCGTGCGCATCGTCGCGTCGATGAAAGGCCGCGAGCAGGCCGATCGATACGCGAATGCGTTGACCGGTCTTGCGACCGACACCGTCGACGACGTCTCGCTCGTCAGCGCCGGCACGGCGTCCGGCTGGTCGCGCGCCTTCACCGTCCAGTTGTTCCAGCGACTGCGCCACCGCGACGCCGCCGCAGCGGTCGCGCTGCAGGAGCTGTCGCAGCGGCTTGCGGCCGAGGGAACGAGCGCCGAGGCCGTCGTGCAGATGGAGATCGGTCGCCAGGCGGCCGCCGATTTGTCAGTGCGCAACCTGATCACGAGCATGCGGTTGCTGTCCGCGTACGAGTGGCCCGATTTCGTCGAGGCGGCAAGCCTCGTCAATCACGCGCTGTCGCGCCACCCGCTGTTCGCGCGAATGGATTTCATCACCCGCGACCGTTATCGAAGCGCGATCGAGGATCTCGCGCGGCGATCGCAGCGAACGGAGCTCGACGTTGCGGACGCTGTTGTTGCGAAGACGGCGGCGATGAGCGACGAGCGCGAGTCGCGCGTCGCGGAGCTCGGATTCTGGCTGATCGGCGATGGCAGGACCGTGTTCGAGCGCGAGATCGGTTATCGGCGGCCCCATTGGCGGCGCGTGCTGCAACGACAGGCTAACCATGCACTGCCGATTTATGCGGGCACGATCATCGTCGTTGCCGCCGGCATCCTCGCGTTGCTTTTGACGTCGGCGCAGGTTCAAGGTGTCGGGCAGGCATTGCTGTGGATCTACGCGGCGTTGACGCTTGCGCCGGCGTCGGAGATTGCGCTCCTGCTCGTCAACCGGCTCGTTGCCGATCACGTTACCCCGCGCCATCTGCCGCGGTTGCGATTGCCGGAAGGACTGGATGACGCGACGCGTACGTTCGTCGTCGTGCCGACGATGATCGGCAGCGAGCAGTCGATCATCGCGAACGTGCGGATGCTCGAGGCGCATTACCTGTCGAATGGCGTCAACACCGGGGAGATTTACTTCGCGCTGCTGACCGACTGGCTCGATGCATCGTCCGAGCGTGCCGACGGCGATGACGAGCTATTGCGAACGGCCAGCGATGCGATTCACGCGCTGAACACGCGTTACGGCGCTGCGCCTTCCGGCACGCAGCGCTTCTACCTTTTCCACCGCCAGCGCAAGTGGAATCCGGCGCAAGGCACGTGGATGGGCTGGGAGCGCAAGCGCGGCAAGCTGCACGAATTCAACCGGCTGCTGCGCGGCGCAAACGACACGTCGTTCATGCTCGACCTGCCGCACGGTGCGCGGCCGCCGGCAGGTGTGCGATTCGTCATGACCCTCGACGCCGACACGATCATGCCGTTCGGTGTCGCGACCGAGCTCGTCGGTACGCTGCTGCACCCGCTCAACCGCCCGCAAATCGATGCGGCGAGCGGGACGATCGTCGAGGGCTACGCGATCCTGCAGCCGCGCGTGACACCGACGCTGCCCACGCGGCAATCGAGCAGTCGATTCCAGGAATGGTTCTCCGGCCACTGCGGTGTCGATCCGTACACGTTCCACGTCTCCGACGTCTACCAGGATCTGTTCGGCCGCGGCTCGTTCACCGGCAAGGGAATGTACGAGGTCGACGCGTTCGAGGCAGCGCTGCGCGGCAGGATGCCGCCCGACGCGATTTTGAGCCACGACCTGCTCGAGGGAAGCTACGCTCGCTGCGCATTCGTCAGCGACGTCGAGTTGTTCGAGGAATTCCCGGCGCACACCGAAGTTGCGGCGGCGCGCAGCCACCGATGGGCGCGCGGCGACTGGCAACTGTTGCCATGGATCATCGGCCGCCGCAGCCGCCAACTGTCGCCGATCGCGCAGTGGAAGATGCTCGACAACCTGCGCCGCACGCTCGTCGCGCCAAGCCTTTTCCTGCTGCTCGCGATCGCGTGGCTCGCCGAGGGTGCGGGTGCGCAGCGTTTTGCGCTGCTCGCGCTCGCCACGTTTCTCCTGCCGGCGCTGCTTGCACTCGTCGATCAACTCGTGCCGCGTCCCAACACCGATCGGGGCAACTGGCTGCGGATGCTGCGCGACGACGCGCTGCAAGGTTTTGGCCGCGCGCTGTTCCAGCTCGCAATGCTGCCGCGCGACTGTGTGCTGATGATCGACGCGATCGTCCGCACGCTCGGCCGGCTCGTCGTACGGCAGCGGCTGCTCGAATGGAACTCGGCCGCGCAGGTCGAGGCGAGCGCATCGATGACCCTCGCGAGCTTTGTCCGCACGCAAGACGCGGCCCTGGCGATCACCATTGCCGTGTTGTTCGCATTGCTCATCACGAGTTCGGACGCGCTGACGATTGCCGCGCCCTTCCTGGTGCTGTGGCTCGCCGCACCGCTCTTCGCGTGGCGCGCAAGCCAGCCGGTGATCGCACGCGACATCGAGGCACCGACAGCCGCCGACGCTGCGCAGCTGCGGCTGATCGCGCGGCAGACGTGGCAATACTTCGCCGACCTCGCGGGCCCCGACGAGAACTTCCTGCCGCCCGACAACCTGCAGGTCGATCCGGCGCGGGTCATCGCCCATCGAACGTCGCCGACGAATATCGGCATGTACCTCGTGGCTACGGTCGCTGCGCACGATTTCGGCTGGGTCGGCCTGCCCGAGATGTGCGAGCGTGTGGAAGCGTGTCTTGCGACGCTCGCGAAGCTGCCGCGTTATCGCGGTCATTTTTTCAACTGGATCGAGACGACGACGCTGCGCTCGCTCGAGCCTCGGTACGTGTCCACCGTCGACAGCGGCAATCTCGCCGGCTGCCTGATCACGCTGTCATCGGCTGCACGCATGTCGCTTGCGCGGCCCGCGATCGACCGTACCGCCTGGCGCGGCGTTGCCGACGATGTCGCGTTGCTACGGCGCGCCGTCGAGCGCGCCGATCGCAAGCGCCCATCGACGAGCGTCAATGTCGTGCAGTTGCAGGACGCGCTTGCCGCGCTCGATGCGCTGCTCGCAAAGCCGCAGGCGGGGCGTGTCCTTCGCTGGCGCGAGCTCGAGCGACTTGCGAGCGACGTGCTCGACATGGCGCGCGTCATCGCCGCAGAGGGCGCGCATCCGAGCCTCACTGATGTCGAGATAAGCGCCGGCGTTCTGCATGACGGCATTGCGCGGCGTCATGCGGAAT
>DASSVX010000108.1:0-9327 GCA_035705655.1 Casimicrobiaceae bacterium | reverse complement strand
CGAGGGTCAGCAGGTCCTCATCACGGGCTACCCGCTGGGCGCGGTGCTCGGCGCGTTCCCCGTGACGCATCGCGGCATGATTTCGGCGATCACGCCCATCGCAATCCCGCAGGCGCGTGCAGCGCAGCTCGCGCCCGCCGTGATCCGCCGCCTCAGCAGCGGCAGCTTCACGGTGTTCCAGCTCGATGCGACCGCGTATCCCGGCAACAGCGGAAGTCCGCTGTACGATCCGCTGACCGGCGAAGTGTTCGGGATCGTCAACATGGTTTTCGTCAAGAGCACGAAGGAATCGGCTCTGACGCAGCCGAGCGGCATCACCTACGCCATACCTGCGAGCCACCTGAAGGCGCTGATCGACACCAGGCAACGATCGGCAACGAAGCGATAGGCGCGTGTTGCGTGCGTCATGCCGGCGGCGTCTGTTCGCGGCGCAGCGCCTTGACCGTCAGGTGCCACGCGAGCAGTGGAAGCGGCATCTTCAGCCAGTGCCCGCGCACGTACAGTGCGCGCCTTGCCCAGCGCGTGCTGGCGTGCCCGTACGCGGGCTCGAGTGCCGCGGCGAGCAGCCGGTCCATCAGAAGCCCGATGGCCGCTGGCGGCGCGTAACGCGCGACGCTCGCGACGACGTCGCCCGGTACCGGCGTGCCGAGCAGCCGTGGCGCGAACCGCAGCGCGTAGTACAGCGGCCGTTGCAGGCCGAGCTCGGCTGCGCGCTTCACGAGCGCCGGCCAGAATGCGCTGTGC
Source organism: Casimicrobiaceae bacterium (assembly GCA_035705655.1). Classification (GTDB taxonomy): domain Bacteria; phylum Pseudomonadota; class Gammaproteobacteria; order Burkholderiales; family Casimicrobiaceae; genus VBCG01. Next base: position 8,583 of record DASSVX010000108.1, on the reverse strand, counting down.
TCGCGTGCGAAATGATCGAGCAGCGCGTCGAGGTCGACGAGATCGCGCAGGCCGTGCGAAAGCTCCTCGTTATGGAAGAGGTGCGTCGCGCTGTGCAGGACCATGTCGGTCGGTGACAGAACGAACAGGCCCGGCATGCCCGCGAGCGGCACCGCTGCGCGAAAGAGCTGTTCGGGGTCGAGCGCGACCTGCGCCGTCTCGGGGACGAGCGTGTGGTGCACGTCGAGGAGCGACAACCGTTTCACGTGGCGCATCGGCGGCAGCTCGTGCATCCAGCGGCGGTAGTAGCGCTGGTCGTACGGATGCAGGTGCGTCGTCGCGAAACCGGCAAGCATCAGCGCCGACTCGACTTCCGGCAGGCGCGCTTTCGGAACGAGAATGTCGATGTCGGAAAAGAACCGTCCCCGGGCGGGCGGAAGCTCGGCGAGCAGGTAGGCCGCGCCTTTCAGCAGAACGATCGGTACATCGAGGTGCTGCACCGCACGGGTGATTTCCGCAATTTCGCGGCGCACCGCAGCCTGCTGCGCGCGGTATCGGTGTCCGGCCGCAATCAGGTGCGCACGCGGTGCGGGCGGAATGCAGGCCAGCTTCGCGCAGGCTTGCGCACGGAAGGCAAGGGTGCCGAGGAGGTCGGCTTCCCGGGTGGATCGAATCAGCGCTTCCCAGCGCACGCCGCTTTCGCAAAGCCGCACCGGGTCGCGCAGCGCGCCGGCAATGAGACCGCTCGGAGCCGCGTTCACGCCTTCGCGAGATCGTCGAAGACGTTGGCGGCTTCATCGAGCGCGCCGCCGTAAGTAAACGTCCGGCACGTGCTGGCGTCGACCACCTCGGCGAGTGCCGCAAATCCCGCGCGACCGTGAATGTCGTAATTGAACGCGCTGTCGACGAGCCGCATGAACGCTTCACACTTCGACACCGGCCGCAGTTGGGTGATGGCTCCCGCTTCGAAACGGGGAAGAACGATCCAGCCGGGCGTGGCTGGCTCGTGCGCGCGGCGCACGCTGTCGATCGGCGGACGCACGTGTGCGACGGAACCCTTGAGCGTGTCGGGCACGACTGCGCCGATACGGGCTTCCGGCCAGAACGTTCTGATCACGTCGATCGCGCGGTTCTTGAGACTGATCGGCCGCGGCATCGGCATCAGCATTCTTCCGGAAAGCTCGACGAGCGCAAGCTCGTCGGACAGGAGCCGCCAGCCGCGCGCAACGAGCGCGGCACACAGCGTGCTTTTGCCGGAGCCCGGAGGTGCGGGAAGGACGAGCGCGCGGCCCCCGCGCTCGACGACCGCCGCGTGGATGATCAGGTACTGGTGACAATGGACGGAGACGCACCAGTTCAATCCCCATTCGAGCAGCGGAAACGCCTGCGCGGCCGGAAGCGGCAGAAATGCCGAATGGTCGTCGAACCGGAAGTACGCCTGCGGGGCGACCCATCGCCGGACACCCGGCGGCGGCTCGACCGCCACGTGAAAATCGGCGAAGTCGGTGGCCGGTACGACCTCGTGTCCCGCGTAGTGCAGCGCGAGTGCCGATTCGACCGTGCGAAACGATGACAGGATCTCGGCGACGACGGGACCGATGCGCAAACGCAGCCCCGATCCGGCCAGCCGGCTGCGCAGTTCGCCGGCGGGAAGCTCCCCGAGAATCAAGTCGAGACGGAAGCCGCCAGACGGAGCTCGGCGAGCGCTGCCAGCGTATGTTCGACGGCCGCGCGCAGCTCGTCGTCGGCGACGTCGCCTGCGGTATCGGCGATGCGGCGTACCAGCGCCGTGAGCGGGATACCCGAAGGATGTTCGAGGAGCGTGGCCATGACCGCACTGCCGAGCACGCTCAATTGGTGCGTGCTGCCGGTCACGTCATTATAGAGGACGGATTCGCCGTTCCATGCGCGCGAATCGATCGCTTGCGCATCCAGCGCCCGCCAGATGACATCGCGACTCATGCAGCGGCGAGCAAGCGCTTCAGAACGAAGCCACGTACGGTGGGTGGCATGCGCGCGGCGTGGCCGCGGGCGCTAACCCATCGTCGACTGCAGGTAGGCGATGATCTCGGCGCCGGTCCACTTGATGCCGGCGGTCGGCTCGTAATAGCCGTGATTGACGAGGTCGTTCCACATGGTGCGCACGCCCGTTTCGTCGAGAACCGGCGTGCGGCCCGAGCGCGCATTCAGGAGGGCGGCGACCATGTAGCGGCCGACGCCGTCGAGACCGGCCTGCGAGACATCGAGCACTTCGAGCATCGTGCGCGTCCCGAATACGTTGCCGGCGAATCCGGTCGTGGGGCAGTGGTACCGCGTCGGCTTTTCGAATTCGGTGCCCCCCGGTGGCGAAACCGATGTGGTGGTCGTGCTGGTGGAAGACGTGCCACCCAATGAAAGACGCGTGCCCCATTTCAGGCCGCCGCTGCCGTCGACGCCAGGAGCGCTGATGGGATCGCCGAGCATTGGCCCGCCGCCGGACCCTCCCGGCACGGGCGCGCTCACCGCTCCGGGATCCATGGCGACCGGTGCGCCGAGTACGGCGCCTACATAAGGGCTCGGCCACTGCGTGGCGTTGCCCTTCCAGGCTTCTGGCGAAAGCCCGCTGCACACTTCGGCCTTGCCCGCCGTGCTTCCCGTCATCGACATCCATGCGGACGTCGTCGTGCATGCCGTCGATCCGAGCACCGGGCGGCTTGCGACGGTCATCAATACGGGGCCGACCGCCAGCCCGGTTTGCAAAAGACGGCGGCGCGCGCCCGACGGACGCGGCTCGACACCCGGTGCACCGGGTGGGAGTTCAGGGGGGAGTACCATTTGCGTCTGAGTGAAGCAATCGTCGTTCCATTGGAGTGAGTGCCCGCCAAGGCGACAAAAAACAAAAGGTTGCGAATGAAGGGGTAGGGTACCCCGCTGTAGTTGTAAAGCACGCCGACAGCCGTTGCACGGTATGCTCATGGCCGCGACCACCGGGCGGGTACCGCTCGGATGGACTGCCGTGCGCGGCGAATGTTTCGCACGCGGCGGATTTCCCCCGATTATGCTCTCATCGGCGCGACGCGGCTGCCGGCCGTGCCGGCGCGGACGATCGCGCGAACTCGCGTCGGAATCGAAGCGATGCCCCCACTTTTCTGGCTGAAGCAGGTCGTCAAGCTCGTCGCGCTGCCCCCGGTCGCTCCGCTGCTGCTCGCATTCGCCGGCCTCGCGCTCGCCGGCAGGCATCCGCGCGCCGGGCGACGAATCGCGCTGACGGGTGTCCTCGCGCTGTGGCTGCTCGCGACACCGGTCATCGGCGAATTTCTCGTCCGCAGTCTCGATCAGGCACCGGCGCTCGATGTCGTCCACGCGGCCGAAAGCGCGCAGGCCATCGTGATTCTTGGCGGCGGCACGCGCCGCTACGCGCCGGAATACGGTGGCGCCACGGTCAGCCGGATCACGCTCGAGCGCCTTCGCTACGGCGCGCGTATTGCGCGTGTGACGGGCCTTCCGGTTCTCGTGTCGGGCGGCGGCGTGCGCGGCGCGCCTCCCGAAGCCGTCCTGATGCGCAACGTGCTCGTGAACGAGCTCGGCGTGCCGGTGCGCTGGGTCGAAACGCGATCGCACAATACGCACGAGAACGCCGTCGACTCGGCGAAGATCCTTGCGGCAAGCGGCGTCCAGCGCGTCATCCTCGTCGGCCACAGTTTCGATTTTCCGCGCTCGCGCAAGGAATTCGAAGCGGCAGGCATCCGGGTGATCGCCGCGCCGATCGGCATTGCGCCGCCGCTCGATGAGACCGATATCGGCGATTACCTTCCGGGTCTGCGCGGCCTCGAGCTCAGCTACTACGCGATTTATGAAATCCTCGCGAACGTGCTGTACGACGTGAGCCCGCGGAGCGCGATGGCGCGCGCGCCGGGTGAAGGCACTCACGCCCTAACGAAAATTGCGCCGATACACGATCGCGATGCCGCTCGTGGTACCCGCTTCCGCGCGCAGCGTCACCTGCCGCGACAGCGCGTATTCGAGCCGCACCGCGCTGCTCGCGAGCGACAGTCCCTGCTCGTAGCCGAGCGAGAGCCGGTCGCTGATGCGCTTGCCGAACACGACGACCTGGCTCGCCGTGCCCTGCGCGCCGCTCGTGCTCGCGCCGCTGCTCTGCAGCGAGATGTCGTCGAGGCCAAGGCGATGTGCAACGCCGGCGGTGAACGGCTGGCCATGGCGGCCGAGCAGCGCCGCCGACGCCGCCGACAGCGCGGCGTAGTCGACGCGACCGGTGCCGTTCAGGCCCTGTCCGGTGACGAGCCACGCGAGCGCCTCGTTCTCCGGCACCGGCGGATTCGACGTGATCCTCACCCGCGGCACCTTGACCGTGCCGCTCAGCTCGACGCCCGCTTCGACCGGCAGATTCTTGCGCAACGCGACGACGTCGAGTGCCGGATTGTCGGGCGGGCCGTCGAAGATGAGGCGGCCGCGATCGATCGTGAGCTTCTGCCCGAATGCGATGTACGTGCCGTTCACCGAGCGAATCGTGCCGTTCGCGCGCACGTTGCCGTTCGCGTCGGTGGTGACGCGAATGCGGCCGGCGAGCCGCGTATCCACGCCTTCACCGACGAACGTGAGCTTCGACCCGAGGTCGACCTCGACGTCGAGCGCAAGCGGCACGTTGCCCGGCGACGACTGGCGATCGACGTACGTTTCGCCCTCGACGACGATGTCCGAGGCGAGCTTGCCCGTCGGCGACTGCTCGTATTCGACATGGCCTTCGACCACGGTGATGCTGCCGCGCAGCGCGAGGCGCTTGTCCGCCAGCGCAACGGTGCCGTTGCCGTCGACGACGAAGCGCATGTCGGGACGGTTCGCGACGCGGAAGCGCTCGGCTTTCCACGTCACCTGTGTCGGCGCGCGCGCCCTTGCGCCCGGCAATGCGACGAGACCGCTTGCTTCGAACGTGCCGTCGCCGCCGCGGAAGCGCAGTGCGTCGAGCGCGATGCCGTCCTGCGCAAGATGCGCCTGCAGCCGGCCGTCGGCGAGATTGACGCCATACTGCGGCGCGTTGACCGACAGGCCACTGCCCGCGAGCGTGCCCGACCACAGCGGCGTGCCGACCGTGCCGCTGGCGGCGACGTCGAGCTCCGCGCGGCCATCGACTGCCGCCACCGTCCCGAACCAGGGCTGGAACACCGCGAGCGACGCGAGCTCGGCGCGCAACGCGAGCCGCAGCGGCGCCGCACGATCGATCTTGCCCGACGTGGCGCCGCTCACGCTGCCGATGCTCGCACTGCCGCTCGCGCTGCCCGCCCTCGCGGACGCAAACGATGCGCGCGCGTCGAGCGCGTCGTCGTGAAACGTCCCGTCGATGCGCAGCTCGCTGACGCCGATTCCCTCGCGCTTCGTCGATGCGCCCGACGGGATGTCGGCGAACACGTCGCCGTGCTCGCGTGCAAGCGAAAAGCTTCCCGAAAGACGGGGTGCAGCGGCGATCGACCAGTCGCCACCCACGACCAGCGTCGAATCGAGCGGCAGCTTCTGTCCGGCAAGGCGCGCGGCCGACGTGACCGGAATGCCGGTGAACGAGCCATGCGTCGTGATGCGCCCTTCGTTCCAGATGAAATCGCCGATGTCGGCGCGGCCATCGGCGACGCCGATGCGCGCGCCCTGGATGCGCACGTAACGGCTGCGTAACGTCAGCGCCGCGGTGCCGTCGAGGTGCAATGGAACCGCACCGTGATTGTCGAGCGAGGCGAGCGTGCCGCTCCACGTGGCGTCCGCCGGATGATCGGCGTTGCGCAGCGATCCGTCGAGCGCGAGCGTCGTGGCGATGTCGGCAGCGCCAAGTGCCAGGGTGGCGTGATGGTGCGCGAGGCTGCCGCTGGCACTCGCGTGCAGCGTGTCGATGGCTCGCGCCGCCAGCGCGAGCCCGCCGGCGTCGACGTCGAAGGCAAGCGCGCGGTTGTCGAGCGTTGCGCGGGTCATCGCTGCGGGGGCGAGCGACGCGCGTCCGGAAAGCGTCGCCGCGCGGTAGTCGCCTGCACGCAGCGCTTGCGCGCGCCACTCGATGTCGCCGCCGGCGGTGCTGCCGGCGAGTGCGAGATGCCCGCTTGCATGCAGCGAGCCTGCGACCGGATGCGGCACGCTCGCCGGAAGGAGTGCCGCGATATCGCCGAGTTGCGGCGCGTCGAGCGTGAACGCGAGGCGGTCGCCGGGCGAGCCGGCCGCGCCGCTGGCGCTCAGATGCACCGACGCGAGCGCCACGTCCGCGACGAGTCCCGACACCACGCCCGGCGCGACCATGCCCTTCGCGGTACCGGAAAGCGCGACACCTTCGAGCCGGCTGGAAGGCGCGATGCCGACGTCGACCGACGCGCGCCAGCGCGGATGCACCACGCCCGTGGCATTGATCGTTCCATCGATCGACGCGCGCGGAACCGCGGCGAAACGCGACGGATCGAGGCGCTCCATCGTCGCGCGCAACGTGAAGTCGTTGCTGTCGTTCAACGCGACTTGCGCCGAGCCGGCAAGCGAGCCTGCACCGGCACTTGCACGAAACCGCGAGACGTCGACGCGGCCGCCTGCGATCGCGGCGGCAAACGCGAGTGTCATGTCCTTTTCGCGAATGTCGCCTTCGACCACTTGCCGCTCGCGGTCGGCGTCGGCGCTGACGCGTCCCGACAGCCGGGTGGCGGCGAGCTTCGATTGAATGCGCGCAAGGTCGAGGTCGGCGATCGACAGCGCGAGATGGACGGAGCGCGCGGCACTCGCGAGCGCGATGCGCGCCTCGCCATGGGCGCTGCCGCCGCCCAGCATCGCATCGATCGCATCGAGCCGCAGCGCCGCTTCGTCGAGCGCGAATTTCGCCGCGAGCTGCGCGACCGGAACCGCGTTCGCGTCGATGGGGCCCGGCGCTTCGTTGACGAAGTCGAGCGTGCCGGCGATGCCTTCGCCGTGCGGCGCAAAGGCGAGATGCAGGCGTGCACGGGTGCGGGGCAGCGACGCGTCGAACGTCGACGCGTCGACGCCGGTCAGTTCCGCCGTGGCCGAGGCGAACGGCGTCGAGGAAAACGGCGTCGCGAGCGCCTGCAGCGAAAGCGCCGCGTCGCGGTACGTGCCCGTCATCGCGACGGCAAGACGTGCGAGCGGGCCCTCGAGCGTGGCCTCGGCGTGCGCGCCCTTGATGGCCCCGTCGCCGTCGAGCGTTGCATGACCCGACACGTCGAGCGGTGCGCGCGCGCCGACGTCGACGCTCCCGCGCAGCGCGCCATATTCGGAAACGAGCGCGAGGTCGCGAATGTGATGCGCGCTTTCGTCGCCCGAATAGCCAAGCTCGAGCCCCGAAATGCGGCCCGATCGCGGACCGGTGTGCCAGTCGAATTCACCGATCGCGAGCCGGTCGATGTCGACGGCCAGCGGCAAGCGCAGATCCGCGGGCGGCGTTGCCGGCGCGCCCTGCGACGGCTTGATCGCAAGATCGACGTGGCGCGCGCCGAGACCGCGAATCGACAGGTGCTTGTGCAGCAGCGTGCCGGGATTCCAGTCGACGACGACGTCGTCTGCAACGAGCGTTGCGTCGGCGCCATGCCAGGTGACGCGGCGAAAGCGCATCGTGCCGGCGATCGATCCGCTCGCGCCTTCGACGCTGACGCGCCCGCCCGAGCGCGCGACGATGCGATCGACGATGAACGGCAGGCCGTGCTCGCTCAGGCCCCAGCCGACGACGCCGACCACCGCAATGACGACGAGCGCGACAATCGCAAGCGCGATCCAGACACCGCGGCGATGCGCGGGCGGCCGGGTCGCGGCGTTACCTGGCAGAGTCATCGTTGCGTCAGAACGCGACACCGACCGAAAAGTGCAATCGCACCTGCCGCGACTGCTCGCCGTACGCCACGTCGAGACGGAACGGGCCGATCGGCGTCTTCACGCGCGCGCCGATGCCGTAGCCGACGGCCAGGTGGAAATCGGACGCCTCGTCGAACGCATTGCCGGCGTCGACGAACGTCGCGATGCCCAACGCATCGTTGATCCAGCGTGTGACTTCGACGCTCGTGACCGTGTAGTAGCGCACTGGAAGAACGACGTCGCCCTGCTTGAGCCCGAGGCTTTCGAACGCGTAGCCGCGCACGCTGGTGTCGCCGCCCGTGCGAAACAGCAGTTCCGACGGAATGTCCACGCGATCGCCGGCGATCACCGCGCCGGCTTCGGCGCGGGCGGTCAGCGACCAGCGGGGACCGAGCGGCCGCCAAAGCGCCGAGCGCAAGATGACACGCTCGAATCCACGCGTCGAGGCGCCGGGAATGCCGACGCCCGCTTGCGCGAGCACGATGAATCCGCGGGTCGGCGCGGCGAGATCGTCGACGCGCCGCCACGCACGCTCGACGTCGACGTAGAGTGCGCGCGAATTCGCGGGCGCGAATCCCGTTGGCCGTTCCTGGTCGACGTAGAACGCCGCGCCGTATTGCCATTGATTGCGCTCGTCGAGCGAGCTCATGCGCAATCCGGTTGCCGCCGTCTGCGTGACGAGGCCGCTTATGTTGGTGCGCTCGATGCGCGCGAACGTCGTGCGCGACCAGCCGTTTGCCGCCGGCGGCTCGACAAAGCGCAGCGACGCATTCTGCAGCTTGGATTCGA
>DASSVX010000107.1:0-3637 GCA_035705655.1 Casimicrobiaceae bacterium | reverse complement strand
CGCGTGTTCGCGTTGTTTCCACGGCTCAAGGAGCGGCGCCGGCAAACGGCCGGCACGCTGTCCGGCGGCGAGCAGCAGATGCTGGCGATCGCGCGGGCCATGATGTCGCGGCCGCGCCTGCTCCTGCTCGACGAGCCCTCGATGGGCCTCGCGCCGCTGATGGTGCAGAAGGTCTTCGAGACGATCCTTTCCGTGGCCAGTGAGGGCGTGACAATCCTGCTCGTCGAGCAGAACGCGAAGCTCGCGCTCGACGTGAGCGACCGCGGCTACGTGATGGAATCGGGGGAGGTTACACTCGCAGGCAAGGCCGCCGATTTGCTGCACGACCCGAAGGTGCGTGCGGCGTACCTCGGCGAAGCCGCCTGACCCGATCCTCCAACTCCTGGGCACGACGCATTCCCGGCAACGCCTACCCCGCTCCGAGCGGCGGGTCCGAACCGCCGCGGCGCGCGATCCGCGCCGTGCCTTTGCAGCATGCGCTCCACTGGTATCGCGATGCGATGCGGCTGTGGAAGCGCGGGCCGGCCAGCTTCTGTGCGATCGCGCTGGTCGTGATCGTCGCGAACATCGCGCTGACGCTCGTGCCGATCGCCGGCATCGTGCTCGCGCAGCTCCTGCTGCCGCTGATCGAGTGCGGCCTGCTGTATGCGAGCCTCGCCGCCGATCGCGGCGACCGCCCGCGCCTGCGCCATCTGGTTGCGATCGCCGCGGCCCCGGCGCGCGCGCAGGCGGCGATCATCGCCGCGGCGCTCATCGTGTTCGCCGCCGAAGCGCTCGTCGCCAATGCCGTGGGCGGTTTCAACATGCTCGCGCCCGCGGGCAACGCGGAATCGATTTCCGGCATGACGCTCGTCGCGACGTATGCAGCGGGTGTCGTCGTTTCGCTGCCGCTGACATTCGTGCCGTTCGCGGTGCTGTTCGACGGCGCAGGCGTTCGCACCGCATTCGCGGAAAGCGGCGCCGCATTCGCCCGCAACGCGTCACCGTTGCTGCTCTACGGCGCGCTGTCGTTCGTGCTTCTCATGATCGGTCTCGCGACGAGCGGCATTGGCCTCCTGCTCGCGCTGCCCTGGTCCGCGGCGGCGTCGTACGCTGCGTGGAAGGACGTGTTCGGCGTCGCGTAAGGCGTTGCAGGGCGTCGAGCGCCGAGGTGTCGGCGGCGTCCTACATCAATCTGATCCTCCGTCTGCTGCGACCTCGCGTTGCGCAACGCTACGATGGTCGCGAACTTTCCACGACGACCCACGTGCGGGGATCCCGCCATGCCCCTGGAACATGCAGTCGGCTCCATCGGAACGGACACACCCGCGCGCACGGAGCGCCGCCGCGGGGACGATACACGCAGCCGGCTGCTCGACGCGGTTGAAGGGCTGATCGCCGAGTACGGCTTCAAGCCGCTGACGCATCGAACGATCGCTTCGCGCGCCGAGGCGCACGTCGCGCTGCTCAACTACCACTTCGGCAGCAAGGAGCAGCTGATCGAGGAAGCGCTCGCGCGGCGTGCCGGGCAACTGCTCGCCATGCAGCACGACGCGCTTGCCGCGCTGCGCGAGCGCGGCGATTTCACCGTCGAGGACGTGCTGTGGGCGTACGGCCGGCCGTTCGCGTCGCTCGACCGGGATGGCGCGTCGCCGTGGCGCAATTACCTTTGCCTCGTCGCTCGCCTCGCCGGGCACGACCCTTCCGACTCGATCATGCTGCGCCACTTCGGCAGCGTCTATCGCGAATGCCTGAACGCGCTGCGCCATGCATTGCCGGGCGTCGACGATGCGTCGCTCGCCGCCGGCTTTCGCAATTGCCGCCTGCTGCTCGAGCACGATGCGCTCGCGCGCTGCAAGGCGAGCGGCAACCCGCCGCCATTCACCCCGAGTCCGGAAGAGCTGATCGCGTTCCTCGCCGGGGGCATGCATGCGCTCGCGACGCACGCGCATGCCCGGCAAGCACAGGGCCGGACGGAAGAAACGGCGCACTGACGGCGCGCGCCAGCGGCGAATTCAGTTCGATCTTGCGACGCGGAAGTCGGCCAGCGATGCGTCGAATGGCGCACGTTCGACTTCGATGCGTTCGACGCGGCATGCGCGCGGACCCTCCCGGCAATCGTCGATGAACCGGTCGCAGGCGCGGCGTTCGCCCTGGAGATGCGCTTCGACGCTGCCGTCGCCGCGATTGCGCACGAAGCCGCGCAATTGCGCCCGCGCTGCGGCGCGCAGCGCCCAATCGCGAAAGCCGACACCCTGCACGCGGCCGGTGATGGAGAGCCGCACGCTTCGCGTGGTCGCCGCGCTCCACCGCGAATAAAGCGCCAGCGCCGCGATGGTTTTCGCGTCGGTCACCCGTCCGGCGTCGATCGCCTCGTACAGTGCGGACTCGGTGCACTCGACGATCTCGAGAAATTCACCCGGGTCGAGCCGTGCGCCGACATGCACGAGCCCGCGCGCCGCATAGAGGACGATCGCCTCGGTCGAATACGAAATCACCGGATGGATCGTGCCCAGACGAAGCCAGAGCTGCGCGCGATACCCGGCCTCCTCGACGAGCTCGCGCACGCCGCTTTCGAGCGGCGATTCGCCCGGATCGAGCTTGCCCGCGGGAAACTCGAGGAAGCTGCGGTTGTGCGGATAGCGGAACTGCCGCTCGACGATCATCCGCCCGTCGTCGTGCACGGGCACGACCAGCACGGCGCCCGGATGCACGATGTATTCGCGCACCGCGTCGCTGCCGTCGGGCATCCTTGCGCGATCGCGCCGGACGTCGAGCAGCGTGCCGCCATACACCTGCTCGCCGCCGATGCGCCGCTCGGCGAGCGGATCGTCCGGCCGGTCGGCCGCGGGACGCGGGTCACCGCTCATGCCAACCAGTCGCGCACCGGAAGAAAATCGGTATAAAGCGCCGCTTCGGGCGTCCCGGGCAGCGGCGCCCATTCATAGCGCCAGCGCGCAATCGGCGGCATCGACAGCAGGATGGCCTCGGTGCGCCCGTTCGACTGCAGCCCGAACAGCGTGCCACGATCCCAGACGAGGTTGAACTCGACGTAGCGGCCGCGCCGGTACGCCTGGAAATCGCGCTCGCGCTCGCCGTACGGCATGTCGCGCCGGCGTTGCACGATCGGAGCGTACGCGTCGAGGAAGCGGTCGCCGACGCTCTTCGTCATTGCGAACGCGCGCCCGAAGCCGCCCTCGCTGAAATCGTCGTAGAAGATGCCGCCGATCCCGCGCGCCTCGCCGCGGTGCTTCAGATGGAAGTACGCGTCGCACGCGCGCTTGAACCGCGGATACAGCTCGGCGCCGTGCGGGGCGAGCGCGTCGCGGCACACCGAGTGAAAGTGACGCGCATCCTCGACGAAGCCATACGTCGGCGTGAGATCCATGCCGCCGCCGAACCACCAGACCGGCGCCAGGTCGCGCGCGTCGTGCGAAACGGCGCAGAAATGCCGGACGTTGAGATGTACCGTCGGCGCATACGGATTGCGCGGATGCAGCACGAGCGACACGCCGAGCGCCTCCCACGCGCGCCCGGCAAGCTGCGGCCGGTGCGCGGTGGCCGATGCGGGCAGCGCCGTTCCCGTCACATGCGAGAACAGCACGCCGGCGCGCTCGAATACCTCGCCGTCTTCGATCGACATCGAAACGCCGCCGCC
>DASSVX010000106.1:0-6084 GCA_035705655.1 Casimicrobiaceae bacterium | reverse complement strand
AGGCCGTTGCGGCCTCGATCTAAAGGCCGGATGTATGGCTGCAATCACTACCTGCTCGCTATCGCAAATCGGATGCTTGGCAAAAAGGGGGCGACCATGTATGGGTTCCCGCTTCCGCGGGAACGACGGAGCTCTGCAAATCATCATGGAGTTCCGTGATGCTCAATAAGACGTCGATGCCGATGACGCCCGGGCGATCGGCGCGGCCCCTGCCCGCGCGCAACTGATGGACGCCGGATTCGATTACGACGTCGCGTTCTCGCGCAATCTCGGCTGGGTGACGCCGGACGAGCAGCAGGCGCTGCGCGGCAAGCGGGTCGCGATCGCCGGCCTCGGCGGTGTTGGCGGCCTGCATCTGCTTGCGCTTGCACGTCTTGGCGTCGGGCGCTTTCACCTCGCGGAATTCGACCTCTTCGAGCTCGCCAACTTCAACCGCCAGGTCGGCGCATCGATCGCGTCGCTGGGGCTCCCGAAGCTCGACGTGATGATGAAGCTCGCGCGCAACATCAATCCCGAGCTCGAGATCGTGCCCTTCGACGCGGGCATGGACGCGAACAACGTCGACGCATTTCTCGGCGGCGTCGACGTGTTCGTCGACGGCCTCGATTTCTTCGCTTTCGCCGCACGCGAGCTCGTATTCGGCGCGTGTCACGCGCGCGGCATTCCCGCGGTGACGGCGGCGCCGCTCGGCATGGGGGCGGCGCTCCTCAACTTCGTGCCCGGAGGAATGAGCTTCGCCGATTATTTCGGGCTCGCGCACTGCGCGCAATCCGAAAAGCCGATCCGCTTCCTGCTCGGGCTTGCGCCGGCGATGATCCACCGGCGCTACCTGGCCGACCTTTCGTTCGTCGATCTCGAAAGCGGCAAGGGACCATCGACGGCGATGGCTTGCCACCTTTGCGCCGGCGTCGCGGCGACCGAGACGCTCAAGCTGCTGCTGCACCGCGGTTCGATCGTGAAGGCGCCACACGGTGTGCAATTCGACGCGTACCGCAACAAGCTCACGCACACCTGGCGGCCATGGGGCTGGCGCAATCCGCTGCAGCGTCTCGTCGCCGCCGTCGCGCGGCGCGAACTCGCCCGTCGCTGACCCGCATGCCGCCGTGCCCGCATCCGTGACGGTCGCCGAAGACGTGCTCGACGTCGCCCGCTTCGCACCGAGCGGCGACAACTCGCAACCCTGGCGCTTCGTGCTGCGCGGCGCGGACGCTTTCGACGTCTACGGATACGACACGAGCGAGCACTGCGTCTACGACCTCGATGGCTGGGCAAGCCATCTTGCGCACGGCATGCTGCTGGAAACGATCGGCATCGCAGCCACGCGCCACGGCCGCAAGGCGAACGTCGAACTGCCGGGCGACGACAGCGTGCGCCCGCTGCGCTACCGCGTGCGCCTCGACGCCGATCCGGCGGCGCGCGAAGACCGGCTGCTCGATGCCATTCGCGCCCGCAGCGTGCAGCGGCTGCCCATGTCGATGCGGCAGCTGACGACGAACGAGCGCGACGCGCTCGAGCGGGCGGCCGCGCCATTTCGCGTGCGCTGGTTCGAGACGCTGAAGGCGCGTATCGCGATCGCCGCGCTATGCATGCGCAACGCCCGCATCAGGCTCACGATTCCCGAGGCGTACGCCGTGCACCGGGCGGTCATCGACTGGCATGCAATCACGAGCGAGGATCGCCTGCCCGCCGCGTCGCTGGGCGCGGGCCGCATGTTGCTCGCCACGATGCATCATGCGATGGCGAGCTGGCAGCGGCTCGATCGGCTCAATCGGTGGACAGGTACGCTCGCTCCCCGCATCGCGCTCGACTTCCTGCCGGGCGTTCGCTGCAGCGCGCAGTTTGCCTTGATCGCCGATGCCGCTTCGTCGCGACTCGCAGACCGGCTCGCCGCCGGACGCGCAACGCAGCGAATGTGGCTGATCGCGACCGCCATGGGGCTGCAAATGCAGCCGCAATACACGCCGCTCGTGTTCGCGCGCTACGCGCGCGCCGATCGCCGGTTCAGCTCGGCACAGCGCGCGCACGACGAAGCACGCGCGGTTGCCGAGGGGCTCGCGAAAATGCTCGGAAGCGACGCTACGCGCGCCGTCTGGCTCGCGCGTATCGGGCCGGCGCGTCCGGCAGGCGGACGCTCGCTCCGGCTTCCGCTGTCGACGCTGATCGCGGCCGAGGCGCCAGACGCATTGCCGGCACTCACTCCCCTGTAACGGTCGGCGTCCGCTCCGCGGCATAGGTCCACGTGTCGCGCGTGCGCACGCCGAGGCGCGCAATCGCGCCGTCCTCGAGGTCGACGCGACGGTCAGCAATTTCCAGCACGCGAGGATCGTGGGTCGAGAAGACGAACGTGGTGCCGCTGCGGCGATTGATCCTGCGCATCAGCCGCAGGATGCGACTGCCGGTGCGATGATCGAGATGGGCCGTAGGCTCGTCGGCGAGGATCACGCGCGGCTGGGTGGCGAGTGCGCGCGCGATCGCCACCCGCTGCCGCTGCCCGCCCGACAACTGGTTCGGCCGGTGCTTGGCATGCGCCTGCAGCTTGACGACCTCGAGGAAATGCGCAACGCGCTCGCGGCGCTCCTTCGTCTTCAGCTCACGAAACTGGAGCAGCGGGTATTCGACGTTTTCCTCGGCGGTCAACACCGGCAGCAGGTTGAACGTCTGGAACACGAAGCCGATCGATCGTGCGCGCAATGCGGCGAGATCGTCGGGCGAGCGTCCCGATACTTCGCGATCGTCGATGAGGAGGCGCCCGGACGTGGGCCGGTCGATCAGTCCGAGGATGTTGAGAAGCGTCGACTTGCCGCTGCCCGATGGCCCCGCGATCGCAATGAACGCGCCGTCCTCGATGTTGAGGCTCACGTTGCGCAGTGCGTTGATCGTCTGCACGCCCATCGGATAAGTCTTGGTGACGGATTCGAGGCGGATCAGCATGGCCGCCGCTCAAATGGCATGTCGCAACGCATCGACGATGGGCATTCGCGCGAGTCGCCGCGCGGGAAGAATGGCGCCGACGACGGCGGCCATGACACCGATCGCCGCCGCCAGTGCGACATTCGAGAACGAGACGCGAATGGCGGCACGGTAGCCGACGTCCGAATTCGGCGGTGGCGGCATGTCGATGCCGATCGCCGAAATGGCCCATGCCAGCAACAGGCCCAGCACGATGCCGGCGAGCGCTGCCGCGACACCGAGCAGCGCCGATTCGACGATGATCTGGCGGAAGACGGCGCTCGCGCCATAGCCCAGCGCGCGTACCGTTCCGAACTCGGACTGCCGCTCGTGCAGCGACATGTTGACGCTGTTCGCGACGCCGAGCAGCACCATGGCCGCGACGATCGTCAACAGAACCAGAAACTGCCGCCGATACAGCGACGCCGTGGCTTCGTAGAAATCGGCGAGGCTCCACCAGGGCCGGATGTCGTAGCGGATGGGAGGAAGCGCGTGCCTCGCCGCCGCCACCGCCTCGTCCACGGACGCATCCGGGCCCAGCAGCACGGCGAGCGAGTTGACGGAATCGGTTGCCACGAGATCCTGTGCGTCGCGAAGGCTGATGCGCACCGCGCGCTCGTCGTAGTCCCTGAACGGGCTGCGGAAGATGCCTGCAACCGGCGCATCGAGCGTGTTTAGCGCGCCTTCGCGCGTGGAAGCGAGCACCGTCACCGTGTCGCCGACACGCAGGTTGAGCGTGTGCGCGAGACCGTCGCCGACGACGACGGCCGGACCGGACACCGCTTTGAGCGAGCTGCCGGCGATCGTGGTCACGGCGGTTCCAATCGCCTGTTCGGCCGCCGGGTCGATTCCCTCGATGCTGACGTTGGCGTCGGTGCGCCCGTTCGACAGCAACCCCGAAAACGAAAGTCGCGGGGCAATCGTCGCCACCCC
Source organism: Casimicrobiaceae bacterium (assembly GCA_035705655.1). GTDB lineage: Bacteria > Pseudomonadota > Gammaproteobacteria > Burkholderiales > Casimicrobiaceae > VBCG01. Next base: position 2,202 of record DASSVX010000106.1, on the reverse strand, counting down.
AGGAATGGCGCGGATCGCCCTGATCGCGCCGGGCGAATCGGCGAGGGTATGCGCGAGCGGCTCGCGCCGTCCGGCGTCGACGTAACCCGGCGCGAACACTTCGAAGTGACCGAGCTGCGAGTGGATCGTCGCATCGCGCAACTGCAACAGGATGTCGTCGATGAACCCGCCAGCCAGCATGAGGCTCGCCACGCCGAAGCCGACCGAGGCGAGCGTCAGCAGCGCGCGCGTGCGCTGCCGGGTGAGATTGCGGACGGCAATCGAAAGCAGCATGTCCGAAATCTAGCGATTGAACCGCAAGGCGTCGACGATCGGCATCCGCGATGCCTTCCACGCGGGATACGCGCCCGCGATCGCGGCGCTCGCCAGCGCGAGCGCGACCGCATCGAGGATGATCGGCAGCGACAGCAGAATTTCGGCACGATAGCCCGCATCGCGCCCGGGCGGCGGCGGCATCGGGATGCCGATCCACGAGATGACGGCGGCAAGCACCGCGCCGATCGCGAGCCCGGCAATCGCACCCGCGAGACCGAGCAGCAGGCCTTCCATGAAGTGCATGCGCAATACACTGCTCCGCGGCGTGCCGAGTGCCAGCATCGTGCCGATCTCGCCGGTTCGCTCGAGCGTGCTCATCGTGAGCAGGTTCGCAATGCCGAGCACGAGGATGATCGCGATCAGCACGGCGACGACCAGCATCTGCCGCGACATCAGCGTGACGGTCTTGCGATAGAAGTCGGACAGGTCGAGCCAGGTTCGCATCTCCTTTCCGGAATCGGCGAGGATCGGCGAGATGGCGCTTGCTACGGCCTGCGTGTGCGCCGTGTCGTCGATCCCGACGACCCAGAGGTGCACGCCCTTCGTGCGCATGAGCTGCTGCCCGAGCGCAAGCGGCATGCGGACGGCGACATCGTCGAACGCCTTGACGCCGGTCGAATAGACGCCGCGCACGATCCCTTCGACGCCGCTCATGCCGCCGCTCGCGCCCGTCGTGATGAACGCCAGGACGTCGCCGCGCTTGACGTTCAGCGCACGCGCGAGACCGCGGCCGAGAATGACGCCCTTCGGCGACGCGGCATCGAGCGGCTCGCCATCGACGGCGATGTCCTTGCTGATGCGCGCATCGACGTCGGGCTCGACCGCCTCGCCGGCAAACGGCACCGTGACTTCGCCGTGGCTCACGAGCCCGCTGATCATGAGCCGCGGCGAAACCGCAACGACGCCGGGAAGGCGTGCGATCGCATCCTTCTGCGGGCCGTTCGCGGGCAGCATGTAGGCGCCGGGATCGGCCTGGCCCGCATCGCGGTACCCCTTGGCCGAAATCTGGATATGGCCGAGGCCGTTGTCGATCGCCGATTCGCGTATCGCCCAGAAGATCCAGTCGATGAATCCGCCCGCGAGCAGATAGCCGACGACGCCGACGACAATGGCGGCGAGCGAAATGAGCGTGCGCTTGCGCTCGCGCGCAAGGTTTCGCACGGCGAGCTTGAGCTCGGTCGTAAGCATCGGCCCGTCCTATACTCGCGTGCGGTGCATTGCCAAGGGCAGAGAGGTGTGATCGTTGAGCCGCATCCTGATTTTCGCCGAAGCCGTGACGCTCGCGCATGTGGCGCGACCCATTGCGCTGTCGCGAATACTAAGGGAGCTCGGCCACGAAGTATGCATTGCCGCGGCACCGGCGGCGGATCGATGGCTTGCCGGCGAAAACGTCGCGCGACAGCGGATCGGATCGATCGACTCGGCGCGGTTCCTGCGTGCCCTCGCCCGAGGCGTGCCGGCTTATGGCCGCGAAACGCTGAAACGGTACGTCGAGGACGACCTGCGGGCCATCGCGGCCTGGCCGCCCGACATCGTCATCGGCGATTTCCGGTTGTCGCTTTATATAAGCGCGCGATTGGCGCACAAGCCGTATGGCGCGATCGCGAACGCCTACTGGTCGCGGCGCTACTGGACCGGCGTCGACGCGCCCGACATTGCAGCGTTGAACTGGCTGCCGCGATCGATGGCGAACTCCGTCTTTCGTGCGGTCTATCCGGCCGCTTTCGCCTTGCATGCGCTCCCGTTTCATGCCGTGTGCCGCCATTTCGGGGTAGCGCCGCCCGGGCGCGATATTCGCGATATCTATACAGCGTCGGACGTGACCGCGTTTGCGGACGTCCGCTCGTTTTACGAACCTTCGCCCGCCCCTGATGCACCGCTCTTCAT
>DASSVX010000105.1:0-13481 GCA_035705655.1 Casimicrobiaceae bacterium | reverse complement strand
TGCTCGCGCATCTGCTCGATCAGCACTTTGAGCTCGAGGGACACCTGCGAAAGCTCGGCATCGACGGATTTCGACCCGAGCGTGTTCGCCTCGCGGTGCAGCTCCTGCGCAAGAAAGTCGAGTCGCTTCCCGACGCTGCCGCCCTGTCCCAGCACGCGCCGCACTTCCGCGACGTGCGTCACGAGCCGCGCCACCTCCTCGGCGACGTCGATTTTCGTCGCAAACAGCGCAAGCTCCTGTTTCAGGCGATCCTCGTTCGCGTCGAGTCCGGCGTCGGCGAGCCGCGCGGCGAGCTTGGAGAGGTACGCCGCGTGCAGCGCGGGAATGCGCGGCGCCACGCGTGCCACCTGCGTCTCGATGTCGGCGCAGCGCGCCTCGAGCACCGCGCGCAGCTTGCCGCCCTCGCGCGCCCGCGCCGACGTCAGTTCGGACAGCGCCTGCTGGACCAGTGCGTCGACCTCCTCGGTCAGCGCCTCGGGCGAAATCGTTGCGTCGACCATGACGCCCGGCCAGCGCAGGATGTCGGCGGTGGTAAGCGGCGGCGTGCCGGGAATGGCACCTGCGACAGCGGCGGCAGCGCTTGCGAGCTGCTGCACGCGCTCGGTGTTGATCGCCATCGTGCCCGACGCGCCGACGGTGCGCGCCAGCGACACGCGGCATTCGACCTTGCCGCGCTTCTGCGCCGACGCGAGCCGTTCACGCAGCGACGGCTCGAGGGTGCGCAGCTCCTCGGGCAGCTTGACGGTGACGTCGAGGTAGCGGTGATTGACCGAGCGGAGCTCGACAGCAAGCGAGATGCCGGGCAGCTCGGCGCTCGCCGCCGCGAAGCCGGTCATGCTGAGAATCATCGGGTAGAGCGCGCGGCAACGGCCGGCGTTGCCTGCGATTGCGGCTTTACTTTCGGCGTGGTCATCGGGACAATGTATGCGTTCTGCGCTCCTCGCGCAAGGCGAACGGGGAGTCTTGGCACGCGACTTGCGGTGTGAGTGCACCGCGCGCGCCCGCCGCTTGCCCATCCACGATGCCCGTCACCAATCAAGCGCTGCCCGGCGGCTACGCGCTCCTCAATTACCGGATCGATCGCCAGATCAGCCGCGGCGGATTCTCGATCGTCTATCGCGCGTTCGACGAGACCGGCCAGCCGGTCGCCATCAAGGAATACCTGCCGTCGTCGCTGGTGCTGCGCACCGAAGGCGACATCGTGCGTGCGAGCTCGGCCGAGAACCTGACGTCGTTCCGCTACGGGATGAAGTGCTTCTTCGAGGAGGGGCGGGCGCTCGCGAAGATCAACCATCCGAACGTCGTGCGCGTGCTCAATTTCTTTCGCGCGAACGAAACCGTCTACATGGTGATGCGCTACGAGCGCGGGCGCACGCTGCAGCAGCAGATCCAGATGCGCCAGGACCAGATGTCCGAGCGCTTCGTGCGCCAGGTGTTCATGCAGCTGCTGAACGGGCTGCGCGAGGTGCACACGCACAAGATCCTGCACCTCGACATCAAGCCGGCGAACATCTACCTGCGCACCGACGGCAGTCCGGTGCTGCTCGACTTCGGTGCCGCGCGCCAGACGCTGACCACGAACCGGCCGAAGCTCGCGCCGATGTACACGCCGGGCTTTGCCGCGCCCGAGCAGTATCGCGACCACGACCGGCTCGGCCCGTGGACCGACGTCTACGGCACCGGTGCGTCGATGTTCGCGTGCCTCGCGGCGTTCGCGCCGCAGGCGGCCGATGCCCGCGTGCAGGAGGATCACCTCGTCTCCGCGAAGAAGATCTGGTCGGGGCAGTACTCGGACAACCTGCTCGAGGTGATCGACTGGTGCCTGCGGCTCGACCCGCTCGAGCGACCGCAAAGCGTGTTCGCACTGCAGCGCGCGATCCGCGACATCGCGCCGATCAAGCGCAAGCTCACGTTCTTCGCGAACCTCAAGCGCCTGCTATTCTCGGAGATCGGCGTCTAGCGCTGTCTCGCACCATGCGTTTCACGATCTTCCAGGAATCGCGCAAGGGTGCGCGCGAGGTCAATCAGGACCGCATCGCCTACACCTACAGCCGCGAGACGCTGCTGCTCGTGATCGCCGACGGCATGGGCGGCCACGTCGGCGGCGAGATCGCCGCGCAGATCGCCGTGCGGCTTTTCATCGAGCGCTTCCACCAGGAAGCGAAGCCGATCCTGCGCAATCCGCTGAAGTTCATGCAGGAGACGATGCTGCGCGCGCATGCGGCACTCGGCTCGTACGCGAACCAGTTCTCGATGCTCGAGACGCCGCGCACCACGTGCGTCGCCGTCGTCGTGCAGGGGGGGCACGCGTACTGGACGCACGTCGGCGATTCGCGCTTCTACCTGCTGCGCCAGGGCCGGCTCATCGCATCGACGAAGGATCACTCGAAGGTGCAGTACCTCGTCGACCAGGGGCTGATCACGCCGGAGGAGGTGCTGATGCACCCCGACCGCAACAAGATCTTCAGCTGCCTCGGCGGCATGGCCGACCCGGTGATCGACCTGTCACGGCGCACGCAGCTCCTGGACGGTGACCTCCTGATCCTCTGCACCGATGGCCTGTGGAGCGTCTATCCGCACGGCGAAATGGCGACGATGCTGACGTCGACGCCGATCCTCGCCACCGCGCCGCAGATCATGCGCGAAGCCGAGAAGCGCGGCGGGGACGAAGGCGACAACGTGTCGGCGATCATCGTGCGCTGGGGCCCCGAGACGCTTGCCGACGAACCGACGACCACGGAAAATTTAGCGCTCGGACAGTTCGAGACGCAAGTCGACGCAACGGTCACGCTCGCCGACCGTGCGGGCGGCCAGCGCGACCTGACCGACGACGAAATCGAGCGCGCAATCGCGGAAATCCAGTCGACGATACAGAAGTACCGGAAATAAATAAGGCATGCGCCAGCTCCTCCTCGACACCGAAACCACCGGGCTCGACCCACGCCAGGGGCATCGCATCATCGAGATCGCCGCCGTCGAGGTCGTGAACCGGCGGCTGTCGGGACGCCATCTTCATTTCCGTCTCGATCCAGATCGCGACATCGATGCCGCGGCCACCGAGGTGCACGGCCTGACGCGCGACGATCTGCGCGGCAAGCCGCGCTTCGCCGATATCGCCGCCGAGTTCGTCGACTTCGCGTGTGGCGCCGAATGGATCATTCACAACGCGCCGTTCGACGTCGCGTTCTTCGACGCGGAGTTCGGCCTGTGCGGCCTGCCGAAGTCCGACGCGATCTATGGCAGGCTGATCGACACGCTTGCGCTCGCGCGCGACACGTTTCCCGGCAAGCGCAACAATCTCGACGCGCTGTGCGAGCGCTTCGGCGTGTCGAACGCCCAGCGCACGCTGCACGGCGCGCTGCTCGACGCGCAGCTCCTCGCCGAGGTGTACCTCGCGATGACGCGCGGGCAGGAAACGCTCGTCATCGACATGTACGCGCCGCCGGTTCCGGCGGGCGGGCTCGCGATCGACGGCGCGGCGATGCGCGCCGGGCGCTACGTCGTCCATCGGATCGTGCCCGACGACGCCGAGCTCGCTTTGCACCGCGCGTATCTCGACGCCCTCGCGCGCGAGTGCAAGTCGGGCTGCGTCTGGCTCGCGCTCGAGGCGGCAGCGTCGGTCGCGATCGCGGTCGCCTGACGCCAACCGCGCACCGCGGCGCAACCGCGCGATGGACCTCGTCCTCTGGCGTCATTGCGACGCCGCGTCCGGAATGCCCGACGAGCTGCGCCCGCTCACGCCACTCGGCCGCAAGCAGGCGGCGAGGATGGCGCACTGGCTGGACGAGCGGCTGCCTGCCGGCTGCCGGATCATCGTGTCGCCGGCGCTGCGTGCGCAACAGACCGCTCAGGCGCTCGACCGCAAATTCGAGTCGGTGCCGGAAATCGGCACCGGTGCATCGGTTGCAGCCGTGCTGGCCACCGCGGGCTGGCCGGAAGCGCGTGCGCCGGTGCTCGTCGTCGGCCATCAGCCAACGCTCGGCCGGGTGGCGTCGTTCCTTCTGGCCGGCGACGAAATCGACCAGGCCATGCATACGGGCGCCGTGTGGTGGCTTTCCAACCGCGTGCATCAGGAACCGGCAGCCGTTGTGCTGAAGGTCGCGATCGGCCCCGATTTTGTTTAGGCCCTGGCAGCACCCGTAGCGCGATTCGTACGAACCCGCTCGGCGTGACGGTCCTGTCGCACCGCCGCGACGGCACCTGATTCACCGCGCCGGGCAACGTCCCGGCAGCGCCTGATAACCTCGACGGCTTTCCTCATGCGGTCTTGCCGGCCGCGGTGACGCATGCCCGTCGACTACCTGCAGAAGATCCTCACCGCCAGGGTCTACGACGTCGCCATCGAGACGCCGCTCGATGTGGCACCCGCGCTTTCCGCGCGCCTCGGCAACCACGTGCTGCTGAAGCGCGAGGATCAGCAACCGGTCTTTTCGTTCAAGCTGCGCGGCGCCTACAACAAGATGGCGCAGATGAGCGCCGCCGAGCGGGCGCGCGGCGTCATCGCGGCCTCGGCCGGCAACCATGCACAGGGCGTCGCCCTCGCCGCACAGCGGCTCGGCTGCACGGCGACGATCGTGATGCCGGTGACCACGCCGCGGATCAAGATCGCGGCCGTCGAGGCGCGCGGCGCATGCGTCATCCTGCACGGCGATTCGTATTCCGACGCGTACGACAGGGCGCAGGCGCTGCAGCAGGAGCTCGGCGCGACGTTCGTGCATCCGTACGACGATCCGGACGTCATCGCGGGGCAGGGGACGATCGGCATGGAAATCCTGCGCCAATGCCCGGGACCGCTCGACGCGATCTTCGTCGCGATCGGCGGCGGGGGTCTCGTGAGCGGCATCGCCGCGTACGTGAAGCGGGTGCGTCCCGACGTGGCGATCATTGGCGTGCAGCCCGAGGATTCCGATGCGATGGCGCGCTCGCTGGCCGCCGGCCGGCGCGTCACGCTCGCGCACGTGGGGCTTTTCGCCGACGGCGTTGCCGTGAAGCAGGTCGGCAAGGAGACCTTCCGGCTTGCGCGCAAATACGTGGACGACGTCGTCGTCGTCGACACCGACGCCATCTGCGCCGCGCTGAAGGACGTGTTCGAGGACACGCGCGCGATCGTCGAGCCGGCCGGTGCGCTGGGCGTTGCGGGCGTCAAGGCGTGGGTGCAGCGAACGCGGGTGAAAGGACAGACGTTCGCCGCCATCGCCTGCGGCGCCAACATGAACTTCGACCGGCTGCGCTTCGTCGCCGAGCGGGCCGAGCTCGGCGAGCAACGCGAGGCCATCCTCGCCGTCAGCATTCCGGAGCGGCCGGGCAGCTTTCGCGAGTTCTGCGCGCTCCTCGGCAGGCGCTCGGTCACCGAATTCAACTATCGCTACGCCGATCCGCGCGTTGCGCACCTGTTCGTCGGCATCGAGGTTGCCAACCGGCGCGAAACCGAGCAGCTGCTGGCCGCGTTGAAGCGCGCCCGTATCGAGGCGTCCGACCTATCCGACAACGAAACGGCCAAGCTGCACGTGCGCCATCTGGTCGGCGGCCACGCGCCGGCGGCCGAGCACGAGATCGTCTACCGCTTCGAGTTCCCGGAGCGGCCGGGCGCGCTGATGCGCTTCCTCGACAGCATGAGCGCGCGCTGGAACATCAGCCTGTTCCACTATCGCAATCATGGCGCCGATTACGGCCGCGTGCTGGTCGGCATGCAGGTGCCGCCGCGCGACAGCGGCGCCTTTCGCGCCTTCCTCGACGGCCTCGGCTACGACTACGTCGAGGAATCGGCGAACCCCGCGTATCGGATGTTTCTCGGCGGTTGACGCGGTTTTCGCGCCGGACGCTGCCGCTTTCCTGCGTGGCCCCCGCGGCGCGAACCGGCGTCGAGACGCGGCACGTCATGCCGCGCAACGGCAAGCCGCTGGCGGGAAAATATGATGTGTTGTTGCGTTTTCGTCGGAATCGGAGCGCGGTGCCGATTCCGGCAAGCTTTATGCTCTAGGCAAGCCGCCCGGGCCATGGCAGACTCGCTTCGGGTCCGGTGCGGCACCGCATGCCGCGAGCATCCCATGCAGCGCCGCAGCGTCGTTCCTGGGCGCGCAGTGGCGAGTAGCCGCGAAGCGTGGGGGACCGTACAAGGCGCCGATGGGCAACGACACTCCGGGCGGAAGTCCGCTTTCAGGCATCAAGGTGATGGTGATCGACGATTCGAACACCATCCGCCGCAGTGCCGAGATCTTCCTGCTGCAGGCCGGTTGCACCGTGATCCTGGCCGAGGACGGCTTCGACGCGCTGGCAAAAATCGCCGATCACCAGCCGGACCTGGTCTTCGTCGACATCATGATGCCGCGCCTCGACGGTTACCAGACCTGCGCGCTCATCAAGAAGAACAGCCGTTTTCATGCGATGCCGGTGATCATGCTGTCGTCGAAGGACGGGCTCTTCGATCGCGCGCGCGGCCGGATGGTCGGCTCCGACCAGTACCTGACGAAGCCGTTCACGAAGGAAAGCCTGCTGAAAGCGGTCGCCGCGCACGTCCGCGCCGTGGCTGCCTAGCGGCGCCGATACCCCTCCGTTCCATGATCCGTCTTTCGAACCGCCCATCCCGGGAATTGCACGCATGAGCAATCCGATCACCGCTCGCGCGGTCCTCGCACAAACCCATTCGACGCAAACCGGGCGGAAGGGAGCCACGATGGGCATCAAGCGCATCCTCGTCGTCGACGATTCGGCCACCGAGCGCCACATGCTGAAGGACCTGCTGACGAAGGCAGGCTACGACGTCATCTCGAGTGAGAACGGCGAGGACGCCATCGTCAAGGCGCGCACGGTCAAGCCCGACCTCATCCTGATGGACGTCGTGATGCCCGGCCTCAACGGTTTCCAGGCCACGCGCGCAATCAGCCGCGATCCCGAGACCAAGTCCATCCCCGTGATCATGTGCACGTCGAAGAGCCAGGAAACCGACAAGATCTGGGGCCTTCGCCAGGGTGCGAAGGATTACGTCGTCAAGCCGGTCGACCGCGAGGTGCTGCTCGCGAAGATCGCCTCGCTCGGCTGAAATGAAGAATCTTCCCCGCAACTGACATGTCGCGCGCCGCCCGCCTCGATCTGCGCTCGTTCCAGAGGGAGCTTGCCTCGCGGCTCGCGAGCAAGACGGCCGCGCAGGTCGAATCGTCGCGGCTCGGCATCGCGTGCGGCGACAAGCGCTGGCTGATCCGCCTCGGCGAGGCCGGCGAGGTGGTCGCGGTGCCGCCGATCGTTCCGGTGCCGCTCACGAAACCGTGGTTTCTCGGACTCGCGAACATTCGCGGCAATCTGTTCAGCGTCGTCGACTTTCCGGCTTTCCTCGGCGGTGCGCCCGTGAGCACCGCCGGCATTTCGCGGCTCATCCTGCTGTCGACGCGTAGCGGCGGCGAGAGCGTCGGCATCGTCGTGGAACGCGTCCTCGGCTTGCGCAACCTCGCGCAATTCACGACCGATGCCGTCGCCGAAGGCGCACCGGCGTGGCAGGTCGCGGGCTGGCGCGATGCGGAGGCGCTCGCATGGCAGGAAATCGACCTCGGGATGCTTGCCCGGGACCCGGCGTTTTTGCAGGTCGGCGCATGAGCGCGAAGCGCGAAGCGCGGAGCGTAGTTCAATCGAGCGCATCGGGAACGACCCCGGTCGTGGCGCGGGAGGCATCGCAATGGCACTCAAGATGACGAAGCTGTTCGGCGGCGAGCCGCATGCGGCGGAGAACAGCGACTTCGACGTGCCGACCACACAGGTGCGCATGGGCATCACGTCGCCGGTCGGCTTCGATCCGGTGACATCGATCACGGTGGCGGAGCAGTTGCGTGCGGCGAGCAACAACGCGCCGCCGCCGTCGAAGCTGCCGCTGATCGGCGGCTTGCCGGTCGTGCGCCAGTTCCAGATACTCGGGGTGCTGACGACCGCGTTCGTCGCTCTCGCGGTCTCCATGGTGTACGCCGACAACCGCGCCGCGTCGCAGCAGGCGTTGCATTCGTCGGCGGCCACCGAGATGCAGATGCTGTCGCAGCGGCTCGCGCGTGGTTCCGCGCTTGCGGCGCAGGGCCAAGCGGCCGCGTTCGCCGCGATCCGCGACAGCCGCAACCGCTTCAAGGCCAATCTCGATGCACTGACCGGCAACGGCGCATTCAAGGGCGTGGCGCTCGACCCGACCCACGATCCCGCCGCCGCCGGGACGCTTGGCACGATCAAGGGTCGCTTCGAGCGCATCGACGCCGCCGCGAAGCGGCTCACCGACAACGAAGCGAGCCTCACGTCGCTCGCGCGCGGCCTCGCCGCCATCAACAGTGGCAACAGCGGATTGCTCGAGCTCGCGCAGCAGGCGGCGCAGCAGATCGGCCAGGCGGGCGGCAGCCTGCGCGAGGTCGATTACGCGAACCAGCTTGCCGTGCTGTCGCAGCGCATCGCGAAGAACGCGAATACGCTCGCGTCGGCCAACGAGATCGATCCGGAGGTCGCGTTCCTGTTCGGCAAGGACGACGCGGCGTTTCGTGACGTCGTCAACGGTCTCGCGAAGGGCAGCGACGCGCTGCGCCTCGCGCCGGCGCGCTCCGACGACGCCCGCGCAACGCTCGCCGAGCTCGCCAGGCGCTTCACCGACTACGAGAGCGGTGTCAATGCCATCCTTTCCAACATGGCGAATCTCGTCGTCGCGAAGCAGGCGGCGCGCAGCATCAACAACGAGGCCGAGCCGCTGCTCGACGACACCACGACGCTGGCCGCGCAGTACGAGAACGGCGCACAGGCGCACGCGCTGACGCTCGGGCTCGCGATCGCCTTCGGCCTCGTCGCGCTCGGCTGCCTCGCGCTGATCGCGAAGGTGTTCCTCGACGACGCGCGTTTGCGCGCACAGGACAGCGAGCACGAGAACAAGCGCAACCAGGAAGCGATCCTGCGGCTGCTGAACGAGATGGGCAACCTGGCCGACGGCGACCTGACCGTGCAGGCGTCGGTCACCGAGGACGTCACCGGCGCCATCGCCGACTCGATCAACTTCACGATCGAGGAATTGCGCGCGCTGGTGCGCGGCATCAATTCGGCCACCGACCAGGTGACGAAGGCCACGCAGGAAACGCAGGCGATCTCGAACCGGCTCTACGAGGCGTCGCAGCGCCAGAACCGCGAGATCCAGCAGGCGTCCGCGTCGGTGCTGACGATGGCCGATTCGATCAACGAGGTCGCCAGCAACGCCGCGCAGTCGGCGAAGGTGGCGCAGACGCAGCTCGCCGCGGCAGAGAAGGGCGGCAGCGCCGTGCAGAACCAGATCTCCGGGATGAACGACATCCGCTCGCAGATCCAGGAGACGTCGAAGCGGATCAAGCGGCTCGGCGAATCGTCGCTCGAGATCGGCGAGATCGTCGAGCTCATCGCGGACATCACCGAGCAGACGAACGTGCTCGCGCTGAACGCGGCGATCCAGGCGGCTTCCGCCGGCGAGGCGGGCCGCGGCTTCACCGTCGTCGCCGAGGAAGTGCAGCGCCTGGCCGAGCGCTCCGGCGAGGCGACGAAGCAGATCGAGGCGATCGTGAAGACGATTCAGGCCGACACGCAGGATGCCGTGGCGGCGATGGAAAAATCCACGGTCGGCGTCGTCGAAGGCGCGAAGCTGTCCGACGCCGCGGGCCAGGCGCTGCTCGAGATCCAGCGCGTGTCGCGCGAGCTCGCCGAGCTGATCGGCCGCATCTCCGCGCAGACGCAGCGCCAGTCGGCGTCGGTCACCGACGTCACGCGCGGCATGCAGGGCATCCTGCGCATTTCCGAGGAAACGACCGAAGGCACGAAGCAGACGAACGTGTCGATCGGACAGTTGACGAAGCTCGCCGCCGAACTGCGCAGTTCGGTCGCGGGCTTCAAGGTCTGAACCTTCCGTCGATCGGGCCGTGATGGAGAGCGCGCGCGTGTTGGGTGAAACCGCAATGGAATTCGACCTTGGCCCGCTGACATGGGTGCAGGGCGAGATCGACGACGCGTTGACGCGCGGCACCGGCGCGCTCGCGGCCTTTCGCGCCAACCCCGCCGATACGGCGTCGCTCAAGCATGCGCGCTCGCACATTCACCAGGCCGCCGGCGCGATCCAGATGGTGGGACTCGACGGCGTCGTCGCTTTCACCGGCGAAATCGAGCGCCAGCTCGGACGCATGGAGGAGCTCGCGCCCGACGCGCTGCCGCACGCCGTCGCCGTCGTCGACCATGCATGCAACCGCCTGCGCGTGTTTCTCGATGAAGTGACGAACGGCGCACCGCCGATCCCGCTCGCCCTCGCCGTTGAATACGAGGCCATGCGCAAGGCGCGCGGCGAGGAGGCGGCGGCGCCCACCGACCTGTTCTATCCCGACCTCAACGTGCGCCCGCCGCGCGGAACGCCTGCCGAGATCGTGCCGGCGGCGCGGCTTTCGTCGCATCTGTTGAAGGAGCGGCGCCAGTATCAGCGCGGCCTTCTCGAATGGCTGCGCGGCAACGCGAGCGGTGCTGCGATGATGCGCGAAGCCGTCGCTGCCATCGAGAGCGTCACGGCGCAATCGAATCTGCGCGCGTTCTGGTGGACGGCCGGCGCGCTGCTCGAGGCCCTCGAGACGAACGCGCTTGCGCCGTCGTTCGGCGCGAAGCAGCTCGTTGCGCGGATCGACATGCAGATTCGCCGCGTCACCGAGGGCAGCGCGAAGGTTGCCGACCGGCTGCGCCGCGAGGTGCTCTACTACATCGCGATCGCGGCCCCTGCCGCGCCGCAGATCGAGGCCGTGCAGCGCGCCTATCAGCTTGCAGCGCTGCTGCCCACGCCGGAAGCGCTCGATGCCGACATCGTGCGCGTGAAGCCATTGTTGCGTGAGGCGCGCGAGCAGCTCGCGAGCGCCAAGGACGCGTGGCTGAAGGCGGCGTCGGGACGCGCCGAAAGCCTGCCGAAGCTCACGCAGCTCCTGGCCTCCGCGCATGCAAAGGCACAGGAGATCGGGCATCCGGCGCTTGCGAAGCTGACTGCCGCACTCGCCGAACGTCTGGCGGCGATGCCGCCGCAGGGCGCATCCGAGCCGATCGCCATGGAATTCGCGACGGCGTTGCTGCTCGCCGAAAGCGCATTCGAGAACTTCGGCAACCTGTCGCCCGATTTCGCAAGCCAGGTCGACGCGATGCTTGCGCGCCTCGCTGCCGTGCACACGGGTGAGGCACCGTCGCACGGGGCGCCCGCGCTCGACGAGATGTCGCGCCGCGCGCAGGAGCGCGTGCTGCTCGGCCAGGTGATGCGCGAAGTGCAGGCGAACCTGAGGCACATGGAGCAGGTGCTCGACGCGTTCTTCCGCGACCACACGCGCCGCCTCGAGCTTGGCGGCCTCACGCGCGACAGCCAGCAGATCCGCGGCGCGCTGCGCATGCTCGAGCTCGACGACGCCGACCGTCTGCTGGCGCTTTGCCAGGCGCAGATCGAAAGCTACGCCGACCCGGCAACCGCGGTCGACGAGGACGGGCTCGAGCTTCTTGCCGAATCGCTGTCGGGGCTGGGCTTCTACATCGACGCGGTCCTGCATCAGCGGCCCGAGCGCGAGCGGATCATCGCGCCGCTGATCGCGAAGCGCGAAGGCGTTGCGCCGCGCGCCGAGGTCGTCGAGCCGCAGTCGCTCGAGGATTCGGTCGCCGAGCTGCGTGCCGCGCTGCCGCGCCTTCTGGCCGACGTCCGCGACGCCCCCGCCGACGCATCGGCGCGCGCCGAATTGCGCGGCAAGCTCGTGAGCCTGCGCGACGATGCCGACCTCATCGGCGACGCCGAGCTCGCCGCGCAGGTGAAGGCGGCGATCCGCGAGATCGACGGCGGCGGCGCGGAGGCGGCACTTGCGGCGAGCGTCGACCTCATCGTCGAGTCGGGTGCGACACCGGCGCCCGCGCTGTCCGAGGAAACGCAGCGGCTGCTCGCCACCGATGCGCGCGCACTCGACGCCGAGATCCTCGACATCTACCTGACCGAGGCCGGCGAGGTGCTCGACGCCGTCGACGCCAACCTGCGCGTGCTCGAGCATTCGCCCGCCGACCGCGACGCGCTCGTCACGGTGCGCCGGCAGTTCCATACACTGAAAGGCAGCGGCCGGATGGTCGGCCTGACCGAGCTGGGCGAGCTCGCGTGGGGCGTCGAGCGCATCCATAACCGGCTGCTCGAAGAGGATCGGCGGGTGACGCCGGCGTTCCTCGCACTGATCGGCGTCGCGGCCAGCTCGTTCCGCCAGTGGGTGCGCGAGCTCCGGGAAAGCGGTCGCTTCGCGACCGACGCATCGCCGCTGTTGTCGGCAATGCGCGCCGTGGAAGCCGAATGGCCGGGTGCGTCGTCGGCGGTGCTTTCGCTGCCGCCGGTCGCCCCGGCAAAGCCTTCCCCCGTCGCGGCAGAGCATCCGATCGGCCCGGTGTCGCCGCCGCGCATTGAATTCCCGGCCGATGGCGTCGAGACGTTCACGCCGTTCGCGGGCGAGACCGGTGGCCACATCGAGTTTCCCGCGCCGATCGACGAGGCCGCGCGTCTCGAATTCGCAGCACCCGGCCAGACCCTCGACGCCGAATTCCCGTTGGCGGCCGACGAGGTTCCGAGCGACGACACGCGTTCGTCGCACGAACTGCCCCAGCTTCCGGATCTCGAGCTCGTCACCTTTCCCGAGCTCGGCGCGCCGATCGAAGGCGGCGCCGCGCCGCGGGTCACCGTGCTCGAGGAGTCGATGGGCGAAACCATCGACGTCGGCCTTCCGCTCGACCTGCGCGACGCGGGGAAACCGGTGCTGCGCGTCGTTGCCGATAACACGTCGACGCTGCCCGCCGACCCACGCGCCCGCACGTCATCGGCGCACACGCCCGACCTCACGCTGCTGAGCGATGCGCCGCGCGCGCCCGCCGCGGCGCCCGAATCCGATGAACTGACGGTTGGCGACGTGCGGTTGTCGTCGTCGCTCTGGCGAATCCTGTGCGACGAGGCCGACCAGCACGTTGCGCTGCTGCAGCACGAAGTCTCGGTGCTGCAGTTCGATCCCGATCACTGGCCGATCGCGACGATGGTGCGCGCGAGTCACACGCTGTGCGGCATCCATCGCACCGGCGGCATCGCGCTGATCGCCACCACCGCGCAGGCGCTCGAGCAGGCGCTGCTCGCACTCGGGGAGCACGGCGCGCCGTTCCCCGGGATTGCGCAGCCGGTGCTCGCACGCGCCACCGCGGGGCTCGCGCACTTCGTCGGCCGCGTCAAGGCGCGCGACGGCTTCACGCCGGGCGACGAGCGCGAAGCCTTCGAGATTGCCACCGAGCTCGACGAGCTGCGCCAGGAGGCGCTCGCGAACCTGCCGCCGGCCGAGCCGCTCATTCCCGCCGAAGAAGGGAGCGATCGGCTGGAGCTCGTCGCCGATGAGCACGACGTGCCGGTCGAGTCGATCGAAGCCGACGCGCGGGGTGTCGAGGTCGCGCCCGAAACCACGGTCGAGGCGGTCGCAGCCGACGCTGTGGCCGAG
>DASSVX010000104.1:0-5228 GCA_035705655.1 Casimicrobiaceae bacterium | reverse complement strand
ACGTGCAGCGCGGTGACCTCATCGTGCTGACGATCGGCGAGCCGATGGGAAAGTCGGGCGGCACGAACACCATGAAAATCGTGCGGGTCGGTGACCACCGCGCCTGACGCTACCCATGCCCTCCCGCATCGACTTCCCGAAAGCCGCACCCGGCGCCTACATGGCGATGCGCGGCCTCGAGGCCTACGTGCGCCAGTCCGGACTCGAGCCGGGCCTTCTCGAGCTCGTGAAGACCCGCGCCTCGCAGCTCAACGGCTGCGCATACTGCATCGACATGCACACGAAGGACGCGCGCGCGCATGGCGAAACCGAGCAGCGCCTCTACGCGCTGTCGGCCTGGCGAGAGACACCGTTCTTCTCCGAGCGCGAGCGCGCGGCACTCGCATGGACCGAAGCCGTCACGCTCGTTGCCGATGCGCCGATCGACGAAGACGACTACGACGACGTGCGCGAGCACTTCGACGAGAAATCGCTCGCCGACCTGACGCTCGCCATCGTTGCCATCAACGGCTGGAACCGGTTGTCGATAGCCTTCGCCACCGTGCCCGGCAGCTACCGGCGGCCGACGCCGGAAGAGTGACAAGGGAGGTGCACATGGACCATTCGATGTATCCCGACACGACCCGCGAGCTGCACGAGAAGCGGCGCGAGCTCGCTCCCGAGGCTTACGCGGCATTTCGCACGTTCAGCCAGAAGGTGTTCGCCGATGGTGCGCTGCCGTCGAAGACGAAGCAGCTGATCGCCGTCGCCGTCGCGCACGTCACGCAGTGCCCGTACTGCATTCGCGGGCACACCGAGGCGGCGCGCAGGCAGGGCGCCACCGAGCAGGAAGTGATGGAGGCGATCTGGGTCGCCGCGGAAATGCGCGCCGGCGCCGCTTACGCGCACGCCAATCTGGCGATCGACACGATGAACCGGATGGCAGCGAAGCAAGCGGGCGACTGAGCGGCTGTCAACGGGCGTTACCGGAGGACTGACGATGGCGATCCCGCACGCATCCCCGAACGAAGTGATCGACGTGCGCCCGCTGGGCCGGCCGATCACCGAGGACGACTCGCAGCTGTTGATCCGGACCGCGCATCTCCAGGTGTTCCGCTATGCGCTGCCCGCCGGCAAGTCGATCCAGGAGCACACGGCCGCCGGCGTGATGATCGTGCAATGCATCGAAGGCGCCGTCGCGTTCACGGCGCAGGGACGCACGCAGACGCTCGCCGCCGGCGACATGCTGTACCTTGCCGACGAGGCGCCGCATTCGCTCGCGGCCCTCGCCGATTCGTCGCTGCTCGTCACGATCCTGTTGCACCGTACGTAGGTGCGTCACGCGTTGCACCTCGTCTGCGCGCTCGCCGCATGCGCGTTCGCGGCGACCCTCGCGCCCGTGCATGCCGGCAGCGCGAGGGCGGCCCGTCCTTTCGACCTCGAAGGTCATCGCGGCGCGCGCGGCCTCGCACCCGAGAACACGCTCGCGGCCTTTCGCAAGGCGATCGCAATCGGCGTGACGACCATCGAAACCGACATCGCCGTCACGAAGGATCGGGTTCCGGTCATCAGCCACAATCCGAGTCTCGTCCCGGAGCTCGTCCGCGACGGCACAGGCAAGTGGCTGACGACGCCGGGACCGTCGATTCATTCGCTGACGCTCGACGAATTGCGGCGCTACGACATCGGCCGGCTCGATCCGGACACGAAGTACGCCCGCCAGTTTCCCGAACAACGTCCGAGCGACGGCGAGCGCTTTCCAACGCTGCGTGAAGTGCTGCAGCTCGTTGCGGCCGCGGGGAAGCCGGTACGGCTCAACATCGAAACCAAGCTCACGCCCGACAACGCCGGCGATACCGTCGATGCGGCCACGTTCGTGCGCGTGATCCTCGACGAGGTCCGGGCGGCGGAGCTCGTCGACCGGGTGACGATCCAGTCGTTCGACTGGCGATCGCTCATCGAAGTGAAGCGCGTTGCACCGGACGTGCCGACGTCGTGCCTGACGATCGAGTCGACGGGCATGAATACGATGGCGCAGGCGCCGGACGGGAAATCGCCGTGGCATGCCGGGTTGAAGGACAGCGATTACCGCTCGGTGGCGGCACTGGTCGCCGCGGCCGGTTGCAGCACCTGGTCGATGTTCTGGCGCAACCTGACGCCCGCACTCGTGGCCGACGCGCATGCAAGCGGCCTCGAGGTGCTGCCATGGACGGTGGACGACCCCGCGGACATGCAGCGGCTGATCGACATGCGCGTCGACGGCATAATCACCGACTATCCCGACCGGCTGCGTGAGGTCATGAAGGCGCGCGGCATGCCGCCGCCTTGAGGGCGAGCACAAGTAGCTTCAGCGGGTGCAGGCGTCGAGCGGCAGCGCGAGCGCCTGCAACACGTCGCCGGTCGATGCACGCTCGACGAACGCAACGAGCATCGGTCGCGCACCGCGCTCGATCGGCCTCGTCAGCGTCAGCGTTGCGTCGACATGGCCCGCGCCGCTGTCGCGTCCCGCGAGGCGCAATGTGCGCACGACGTGGTCGTGTGTCAGGCGCAGGCCGCGATTCTCGCCCGCACCGATCTGCGAGACGAGTCCGCTGTCGGCGTAGGCGACGAAAAGCTCGGCATCGTGCGCGCCGCTGTCATGCACGATGCGCGCGTCCGCATGGACGACGAGCTCGCGCTCGCCGGGGACGACGTCCACGACGATCGTCGCGGCGGCGTTGGTGCGCGCGGCCGCGTCGATCGGCGACGTGTCCGCATCGCGCCAGGCGGCAAAATCGCGGCCCTGCAGCAGCAGCTGCGGCGTATAGACGAACGTGCCACCGTTGGCATGCATCATCGCGTACTGGCGCGCCGTGTAGTCGGCGTTGGCGAAGCGGTCGACCCAGCCGAGACGGTCCCAGTAGTCGACATGGAAGGCGAGCGCGATCGCCTGCGAGGCGGTGCCGGCCGCGCCGAACCGCGACGATAGCCAGCGCTCGGCAGGCGGACAGCTATCGCAGCCCTCGGACGTATAAAGCTCGATCAGCGGGCGCGTCAGCGTGCCGCTCGAGGCATGGCACGCCGATGCGGCGTGGGCCTCCACGCCGGTCAATGCCGCAAACAAGACGACCAGTTGCAAAAGCAAACGCATCGCGATTCTCCCTGGCTCGACGCCGCCGCCACTGCCGCGGGTGTCGCAGATCGCGGCGATATTGGACAGTCGTCGAACCCGCGGGCCGGCTTACGCGCACCCGTCGGCCGGTATGCTACGCTGCCGTCCCCGGCGCGCGGTTTCGGCGCGCCCCGTCAACGAGGAGGTTCACGTGGGCCTGCTGCACATCATCGGGATGATCGTCGTTGGCTTCATCGTCGGCTGGCTCGCGCAGGCGTTCTACCCGGGCGCGCAGGCGATGGGATTCTGGGCAACCGCCGCCATCGGAATCATCGGATCGCTGGTCGGCGGCCTGATCGGCGGCTTCGTCTGGCGGTCGCCGGACGGCAAGTTCCACCCGGCAGGCTTCGTGCTGTCGATCGTCGGCGCGCTCGTCGTCCTCTGGCTCTACTTGACGTTCATCGCCAAGTAGCGGGTTGGGTGTCCGCGCGGGCAGCTTCGATGCCGCGCGGGACCTGCGATGGCTAGACGAGCTCGCCCGCCGGCCCGAGAATCTGCTCGCGCAACTCGCGGTAGCGCGGCAGTTGCGGCGGGTAGATGCAGACGTATTTGACCTGCGCCGCCTGCAGGCAGCGCTGCTTGATCGTCTCGAGCTTCTGGTCGCGCGGATCGATCACCTGATCGGGCTCCTTCGCATCGACGATGGCGACGATCGTCATGTCGCGATCGCAGATGACGAAGCCGACGTGCTGGTTGGCGATCTTGCGAAACGCGCGCAGGCGCTCCATGCCCTGCGGCCCGATCTTCACCTGCAAGACGTCTGCGAGGCGAATGCGCGCGAACACCTCATGCCGGGGAAAGGCCGCCTTCAGCAGCAGGAATACGACGCTCTCGGCCTTGGAAAGAAAGCGGGGGCGCAACAGGTAAAGCCCCGGAACCTCGGCCGACGAGAGCAGCCGCGTGGTCTCGCCCTCGGTCCACTGCGGCATTGCGGTCGGCCCGTCGAGCGACGATCGCGGACCCGCGGGTGCCTCACGACTTCGGCGCATCAGCCCCGCGACGATCACCGCGGCGAGCGTGATGACGGCGAAACCGAAGACGAGCCCGGAGGTCATCGATGCCGGATGAATGGCATGACGTGAGCGAGCACGGCGGATGATCGATGCGTGAACATTGCAGATCGTGCCGATTTGCGCGGCCGCGCCTAGTCTAAAGCATTTCGGTCAGCACGCGGCGACAGCCGGTGTCGCGCAGCGCAAACGCAGGCAGCGCGTTGCGAAAAACGCAACTTGGAATTGAAAAGGCCCGCGTTTTGCGCGGGCCCTTTCGTACTGCAGACGCTGCTTTCGGCGTGGACCGCAACTACATGTCCATGTCGCCCATGCCGCCCATGCCGCCGCCACCGGGCATCGCCGGCTTGTCGTCCTTCGGCAGCTCGGCCACCATCGCATCGGTGGTGAGCATGAGGCTCGCCACCGACGAGGCGTTTTGCAGCGCGGTGCGCGCGACCTTGGTCGGATCGAGCACGCCCATCTCGACGAGATCGCCGTACTCACCGGTCGCGGCGTTCATGCCGAAATTGCCCTTGCCCTCGACGACCTTGTTCAACACGACCGACGGCTCTTCACCGGCGTTGCCGACGATCTGGCGCAGCGGCTCCTCGACCGCGCGAAGCACGATCTTGATGCCGGCGTCCTGGTCGCCGTTGTCGCCCTTGAGGCCCTTGACGTTCGCACGCGCACGAAGGTACGCGACGCCGCCGCCCGGGACGATGCCTTCCTCGACGGCCGCACGGGTCGCGTGCAGCGCATCTTCGACGCGCGCCTTCTTTTCCTTCATCTCGACTTCCGTCGCGGCGCCGACCTTGATCACGGCCACGCCGCCAGCGAGCTTCGCCACGCGCTCCTGCAGCTTTTCCTTGTCGTAGTCGGAGGTCGCTTCCTCGATCTGCACGCGCACCTGCTTGACGCGCGCCTCGATGTCGCTGGCCGCGCCGGCGCCGTCGATGATCGTGGTGTTCTCCTTGGCGACTTCGACGCGCTTGGCCTGGCCGAGGTCGGCCAGCGTGACCTTGTCCAGCGTCAGGCCGACTTCCTCGGCGATGACCTTGCCGCCCGTCAGGATGGCGATGTCTTCCAGCATGGCCTTGCGGCGGTCG
>DASSVX010000103.1:0-5355 GCA_035705655.1 Casimicrobiaceae bacterium | reverse complement strand
CCCTCCCAATGCATCCCGAAGGGCGGGGCCATCTCGCCGAATCCATCGGAGCCGGGGAACTGCGCGCAATTGCTCGCCCCGTAAGACGCGCGCACCATCCCGCGCAAGCTCGCGCGGTAAAATGATGCGGCCGCCGACGTTTCGGCGGCCGTTTCATTTGAGGATAGCGATGCCGTTGCCGATGATGCCCGAGGAAATCGTGTCCGAGCTCGACAAGCACATCGTCGGGCAGGATGCGGCGAAGCGCGCCGTTGCCATCGCGCTTCGCAACCGCTGGCGCCGGCAGCAGGTGCCCGACCCGCTGCGCCAGGAAATCACGCCGAAGAACATTCTTCTCATCGGTCCCACCGGCGTCGGCAAGACGGAAATCGCGCGCCGGCTCGCGCGCCTCGCCGACGCGCCGTTCGTCAAGGTCGAGGCGACGAAATTCACCGAAGTCGGCTACGTGGGACGCGATGTCGACACGATCGTGCGCGATCTCGTCGAGGTGTCGATCAAGCAGACGCGCGAAGCAGAAACGCGCCGCGTGCGCGACCGCGCCGCCGATGCGGCCGAGGAGCGCGTGCTCGACGTGCTGCTGCCGCCCGCGCGCGAAGTGAACTTCGAGGACATGAAGCCGACCGACTCGGCGACCCGGCAGAAATTCCGCAAGATGCTGCGCGAGGGCCAGCTCGACGACAAGGACATCGACATCGAGATTTCGGTGCTGCCGCCGCAGATGGACATCATGGCGCCGCCCGGCATGGAGGACCTGACGTCGCAGATCCAGGGTATGTTCCAGCAGATCGGCGGCGGGCGGCGCAAGGTGAAGCGCACGAAGGTGCCCGATGCGCTGAAGCAGCTCACCGAGGAGGAGGCCGGGAAGCTCGTCAACGACGACGACATCAAGACGCGCGCGCTTGCCGCCGCCGAGCAGAACGGCATCGTGTTCATCGACGAGATCGACAAGATCGCTGCGCGCACCGACACGCACGGTGCCGACGTCTCGCGCCAGGGCGTTCAGCGCGACCTGCTGCCGCTCGTCGAAGGCACCACCGTCACGACCAAGTACGGAATGATCAAGACCGATCACATCCTGTTCATTGCATCGGGCGCATTCCACCTGTCGAAGCCGTCGGACCTGATTCCCGAGCTGCAGGGACGCCTGCCGATCCGCGTCGAGCTCGCACCGCTGTCCATCGAGGATTTCGAGCGCATCCTGACGTCCACCGATGCGTGTCTCACGCGGCAGTACGAGGCGCTGCTCGGCACCGAGCAGGTGCATCTCGCCTTCGCGGCGGACGGCATCCGCCGCATCGCCGAGATCGCGCACTCGGTGAACGAGCGGCAGGAGAACATCGGCGCCCGCCGCCTCTACACGGTGATGGAACGGCTGCTCGAGGATGTGTCGTTCCATGCCGCGCGGCGCACCGGCGAGACGATCGCGATCGACGCGGCGTTCGTCGACGAGCGCCTCGCCGGCATCGCCGGCGACGACAACCTGGCCCAGTACATCCTGTAGGGCCGAGGGGCGTGCTCCCCCGTCTCGCCGGCATCATCCTGCCGGTGTTCTCGATCATCGCGCTCGGCTGGCTCAATGCGTGGCGCGTCAAGCCCGACATGGAGGTGACGAACCGCATCAGCATGAACGTGCTCGCGCCGGCGCTCGTCTTCTCGGCGCTTGCCAGCAGGAACTTCGACGTCGTGGCGAACAGGCTGCTGATCGTCGGCAGCGTCGGCGTCGTGCTCGGCTCGGGACTGCTCGCGTGGCCGGTCGCACGGATGATGCACGCGAACATGCGCACGTTCGTGCCGCCGATGATGTTCAACAACTGCGGCAACATGGGACTGCCCCTCGCCGTGCTTGCCTACGGCGCCGCCGGTTTCTCGCCGATGGTCGCGCTTTTCACGATCTCGAACCTGCTGCAGTTCACGCTGGGCGTGTGGATCATCGATCACCACGCACGCTTCGGCAACCTCGTACGTAACCCGATGGTGATCGCGACCGTCGTGGGCTTCGGGTTCGCGCTCGCGCATCCGCCGCTGCCCGAGTGGCTGTCGGTCGCCATCAAGCTCGTCGGCGACGCGCTGATCCCGATGATGCTGCTGTCGCTCGGCGTGCGCCTTTACGAAGCGAGCTTCGCCGACTGGCGCATCGGCGTCGTCGGCGGTCTCGTCTGCCCGCTTACGGGCATCGTCATGGCGCTGCTCCTCGCTCCCGCACTGGACCTCGACGCCACGCAGCGCGGCCTGCTGATCCTGTTCGGCAGCCTGCCGCCCGCGGTCCTGAATTTCATGGTGGCCGAGCAGTTTCACCAGGAGCCGGGCAAGGTCGCCTCGATCGTGCTCATCGGCAACCTGATGGCGATCGCGTTCGTTCCGCTCGGCGTCGCACTCGCGCTCCGCGCCTAGCCGGCGTCCGCTCGCGTGGCCGCCGTGCGCGGCGTCCGCATCGTGTGCCGGGAATAAATCGTCGCGCTTGTCGATATGACGAGTACAGGCAATCCCGCCGTCACGACAAGGAGCGTCGATGAACATCCCGGAATCGCGCTTGACCCGCCGCCAGGCCTTGAGCTGTCTCGCCACGTGGACGGGAGCCGCCGTCGTCTGGACCGTTTCAGGGGGCGTGCCCCGCGCACTCGGTGCGACCGGCAAGGATGCGCCGGCGGCGGCCGGCGGCAGCGACCTCACATTCGTGCAGATCAGCGACACGCACATCGGCTTTCGCAAGGACGCCAATCCCGACGTCGTCGGCAGCCTTCGGCGTGCGATCGCCGACATCAACGGCCTGCCGCAAACGCCCGCCTTCGTCGTGCACACCGGTGACGTGAGCCACTTGTCGAAGCCCGAGGAATTCGGCAAGGCGCGCGAGGTGCTGCAGGAAATTCGCGTCGACCGCGTGCATACGATCCCGGGCGAGCACGACACGATCGACGACGGCGCGACCGGCTATCTGCGCTATTTCGACCACGACGGCAAGGGCAAGTCCTGGTACAGCTTCGATCACGCCGGCGTGCACTTCGTCGGCTTGAACAACGTGCTCAACTTCAAGCTCGGGACGATGGCGGCACTCGGCGACGACCAGATCGGATGGTTGAAAGGGGATCTCGCCGGCGTATCGCATTCGACGCCGATCGTCGTCCTTGGCCACATCCCGCTGTGGACGATCTGGGAACCGTGGGGCTGGGGCACCGCCGATTCGGCGCAGGCGATGGCGCTGCTGCGCCCGTACGGTTCGGTCACTGTGCTCAACGGACACATCCACCAGGTGCTGCAGAAGGTCGAGGGCAGCGTCGCGCTCCATACGGCGAGGTCGCTCGCCTATCCGCTGCCCACACCCGGACAGGCGGGCATCGGCGAGCCGGGCCCGGTCACGGTGCCCGCGGGCGAGCTCGGCAAGCTGCTCGGCATACGACAGGTGAACGTCGTGCGCGGGCGCCATGATCTCGCGCTGATCGACACGCCGCTCGATCGCTGATGCGCATTTTCCGATTCTCCTTCCTTCCGGGAGCTGCCATGAGATTCGCGCTGCCTTATGCCGTCATCCGTCCGATCCGTGGCGTGGCCGTCGCCCTGGCCGGCACTGCAATCGTCGCGGTGTTCGCAATCCATGCGAGCGCGGCGCCGCCCGCGAAGAGCACGGAGGTGGCCATCACGAAGTTCGCCTTCGCGCCGAAGGAAATCACGATCGTGCCGGGCACGCAGATCGTGTGGACCAATCACGACGACACGCCGCATAGCGTCGCCGCGAACGACAAGAGCTTCAGCTCGAAAGGGCTCGACACCGACGACAGGTTCGAGCATGTCTTCGCGAGCGAAGGCGACTTCAATTACATCTGCACCGTGCATCCGTTCATGACCGGCGTCGTCCACGTGCGCAAGTAGCACGGCGCAGCGCGGTCACCGCGCGGCACCCGCCCTCGGTGCAAACGCCTGGCGCGTCCCGCGCCAGACGCAATCCCTTCAAGCACGGTGTACCGGCCCGCCCATCGCGGGCCGGCAGGCACGACCCGCCAACGGCCGGTTCGACGCGCCGCGCGCCATCACGCGCGCCGGCATCATCTGCGCCGTTCCACGGTGGCAAGCAAGCGGCGCGACCGGATCGCCGCCCTCGTTATTCCAGCTCGAATAACGCGCTCGCCTGCGCAGTCTTGCACGGTACGCGATCACGCGTCATCGACACCCAACGAAGGAGCCCAACATGTTTCGCAGGCATTTGCATTCCCCGGTACGACTCGTCGCGGTTGCGACACTCGCCCTTGGCGCGTCGAGCGCCGCCTTCGCCGACGACAACGGCATGAACGTGCTGACCGGCGACTCGTACGCGTACTTCAACAACCTCGACTACCGCGCAGGTCACTTCAACGTTGCACGCGCTTCGCAGGCGCAACCGCAGGACCCCGTCGCGACGATGCCGAAGCGGGAGCCGGCGCGAGCCGAGCGCCCGATCATGCTGGCGGCACCGCCGAAGGGAATCACGCTGCATTCGCCGTTTCGCGACGACACGGGTGCGTAAGCACCGGCTTCGATCAACCTGCGGACGGCCGCGGCCGTCCCATCGAGGAGGAAACCGCCATGCGGCGCCGCAATGCTTCGGAAAAGTACGTGCTCTTCGTCGACCAACTTCATGTACGTTCCGTCGCTCCCCGAAACGCTCGACTTCAGTGGGCCCGTCGGCCAGATCTTCGATCGCCAGGCGCAACTGCGTTGGACGCAAGCGTTCGACGCCGGCCGCACGCTCGGCGCCGGTCAATGGTCGGTGGCGCTCGAGAATCCGGAATCGGTGGTGACCGTTCCGGGCGGTGCAAGCTTTCGCGCCGACGACGATCACGTTCCCGACCTTACCGGACAGGTCGTCTTCGACACGTCGCGCGGCAAGTTCGCCGTGTCCGCCATCGTGCGCGAGATCCGCGCCGATTCCCGCACGCCCGCAGTCGTCGATCGGCGCACGGGTGGCGCGGTCAGCGTCGCCGGCGTGATGCCTGCGCTCGGCCGGGACGACCTCCGGTTCGTCGCGACGGCCGGCAATGCAATCGGACGTTACTCGGACGGTTTCTTCCCGGATGGCGTCGTCGACGCCGCGGGCCGGCTGGCGCTACCACGGCAATGGGGTTGGTATGCCGGATACCGGCACTTCTGGAGGCAGGATCTGCGATCCAGCCTCGTGCTGTCGGGCGCGAGCGAGACCAACCCCGCCGGCACCCCGGGCAGCACCAACAGGAACACGCATTCGCTGCACGCCAACCTGATCTGGAGCCCGATTGCAAACGCCGATCTCGGCGTCGAATATATTCATGCCGACCGCGAGACCCAGGATGGCCTGAACGGTCGTCTGAACCGGTTCCAGGCGTCGGCGAAATACGTCTTCTGATCGTC
>DASSVX010000102.1:0-10202 GCA_035705655.1 Casimicrobiaceae bacterium | reverse complement strand
ATAAACACCTATCACCAAATTCCGGAGTACGTAAACCGGGCGGGCGCACGAGACAAAGGGGTCGTTGCGTGCGCTTCGGTGTTCCGTTGTGACATTTGACATAATAACAATTATACGAAGTACGGCATGCATCGAGTTCGGGCCGCCCGGGCAAGATGCAACAGAGCCACAGCGGTTTCGTGGCTCTGCCTGGAGACTGCGCTTCGCGCGGCGTCAGTGCGTGCTGCGGGACCGCTGCTCGTTCGCGCCTTCCTGACCACGCGCGCGTTGCTCGCCTTCCATCGGCGTTCCGCTCCGCGCGGACCTGCGGCCGCGCGAGCCGTTGCGCGAGGATCGCGCGGCCTGTCCTTCGAGCTGCTGCTTGCGCTCTTCGAGCTGTTGTCCGATCGCCTGCAGGTCCATGTCGCTCGACCTGATCTTCGGGAACAGCTCGGTCTCTTCCTCGCGCACATGGTGCTTGACGTACTCGGACAGCACCTTGACACCGGCGTCGTACAGCGGATCGCTGGTTGGCGCCATCTCCAGCCGGCCGATGATGTCCTTCAATGTCTGGTGCTCGACGGCGGCCTCGTCCAGCAGGTCCTGTCCCTGCTGCTGCGGCAGCGCCTGGCGTGCGGCCGGGTAGAAGATGGCTTCCTCGATCGTGGCGTGCACGGTCAGCGCGTCGCAGATCTGCGTGACGAGCTCCTCCTTCGCGGAGGCCTCGGCATCCTCCTTGATTTCGTCGAATTGCTTGAACAGCTTGTCGACCTCCTGGTGGTCGCGCTTCAGAAGGTCCAGTGCATTGGTGCTGGCGTCGTTGCTCATTGCGAACATTGCAGATCTCCCGGGGGCGTTGAGGCGCATTCGAATGTACGGCGTACCGAGTGCGTCTCCTGTCCGGCCGCTTCTGCAACGTGTGTAGGACGTGGACGACGGCGGCCATCACGCGTGCGGGCTGGCCGCTAGAATCGCTGCTTGCTTCGGGAGGAACGACATGCGCTACGAGCTGTACTACTGGCCGGGGATCCAGGGTCGCGGTGAGTTCGTCCGCCTCGCGCTCGAGGAGGCGGCTGCGCACTACGTCGACGTCGCACGCGAGCATGGCGGCGAGGACGCAATGATGACGTTGCTCGACGGCGAGCGCGTGGCGCGCGCGCCCTTTGCGCCTCCATTCCTGAAGGCCGGCCGCCACCTGATCGGCCAGACGGCAAACATCCTGCTCTTTCTCGGCCCGCGTCACGGACTGTCACCCGGCGACGAGGCGGGACGGCTGTGGACGCATCAGCTGCAACTGACGATCGCGGATCTCGTCGGCGAGGTGCACGACACGCACCACCCGATCGCCAGCAGCCTCTATTACGAAGACCAGCGGCGCGAAGCGCGGAAGCGCGCGGCCGATTTGCGCACGCGCCGCCTGCCGAAGTTTCTCGGCTACTTCGAGCGCATTCTCGGCCGCAATGCGCGCACTGCCGGCTACCTCGCCGGGCGCCGCCTGACGTACGCGGATCTGTCCATGTTCCAGGTGATGGCAGGATTGCGCTACGCGTTTCCGAACGCGATGGCGACGCTCGAACCGCGCTGCCCGGCGCTGGTGCGGCTGCACGACCGCGTGCGCGAGCGCCCGCGCATCGCCGCGTACCTTGCATCGCCGCGACGGCTGCCCTTCAACGAGGAAGGGATCTTCCGTCACTATCGCGAGCTCGATGGCTGACCGCGCTTCGGGCGATGGTAATCTCGCCCTCGTACGCAAACGATTTTCGCCGTCGCGTCATCGACGCCCCGCTACACGATGAGCATCACCTCCGAATTCGATCGCGCCTACCGCTTGCATCAGGAAGGAAAGCTCCGCGAAGCGTTCATGCGCTACGACGCGGTCCTGGCCGCCGACCCGAAGAACGCGCCGGCGCTGCATTACTCGGGGGTGGTGCTGTATCAGGCCGGCAAGATCCCGGAAGCCGCCGAGCGCATCCGCGCATCGCTGCAGCTCGAGCCGGCGTCGTCCGAAGCCTGGTCGAACCTGGCACTCGTGCTCGAATCGGCCGGGCGGCGGGAGGCGGCGGTGAATGCACTGCACGAGGCGGCGAAGATCGCGCCGCGTTCACCCGAGATTCTCGCCAATCTCGCCGCCGCCGAGCTGGCGCTCGGCCACATCGCCGAGGCGGAAGCCGCGGCGCGAAACGCGGTCGACGTCGATGCCCGGCACGCCGCGGGATGGCACAACCTGGCGCTCGTGCTCGAGCCGCAGGGGCGGCTGCTCGAGGCGATGGACGCATCGTCGCGCGCGAGCACGCTCGCGCCGCTCGAAGCCGCGTACGCGGGATTCAAGGCCCAGCTCGAGGCCACCGCCGGTATGCGAAAGAAGGCGCGCGCGACGCTCGATGCAGCCCTCACCCGCAAGCCGGAGTCGCCGGCGCTGCGCTTCCAGCTCGCCGGGTTGCTCGAGCGCGACGGCGAGCTCGAGCGCGCGATGCAGGCGTACGAAGCGGTGGTTCGGCTCGACCCGGCGCACGGTGCCGCACTCTCGCAGCTCCTTTTCCTGCGGCAGCGCATCGGCGACTGGCACGACCTGCCCGTGTTGCGAAAGCAGTTCCGCGAAGGCGTTGCTCGCAACGCGCCGCTGCTGTCGCCGTTCGTCCTGCTGTCGCAGCCATCGACGCGCAGCGAACAGCGCCGTTGCGCAGAGAACTGGACGGCGCAGGTGGCGCCGCCGGTGACGGTTCCCGGTCCGATGATGCTGAACAGCGGGCGGCTGCGGATCGGCTATCTGTCTGCCGATTTTCATACGCATGCAACCGCCTTTCTCGCCGCGGGACTCTTCGAGCAGCACGATCGCAAGCGCTTCGAGATCGTCGCTTACTCCACCGGCCACGACGATCGCAGCGCGATGCGCGCGCGGCTTGCCGCCGGGTTCGACCGCTTCGTCGACGCTGCGGGCTGGCCCGCGCTGCGGCTTGCAACGGCGATTCGCAACGACGCCATCGACATCCTGGTCGACCTCAAGGGACACACGGAAAACGCGCCGCCCTCGGTGCTCGCCATGCGGCCCGCGCCGATCCAGGTGCATTACCTCGGCTATCCCGGCACGCTCGGCGGAAACCTCGCCGATTACCTCATCGCGGATGCGATCGTCACGCCGACGCAGGACGCCGGCGACTACGCGGAAACGCTCGCTCTCCTCCCGGGCAGTTACCAGGTCAACGACCGTGCGCGCCCGATTGCGGAGGCTCCTCCGCGCAGCGAGCTCGGATTGCCGCGAAACGGCGTGGTGCTGTGCTGCTTCAACAGCGGCTACAAGTTCAATCCCGAAGTGTTCGATGCCTGGGCGCAGATTCTCGCGCAAGTGCCCGAAGCGGTACTGTGGCTGCTCGCGCGACGGGGCGAGGAGCGCTGGGTGAGCAACCTGCGCCGGGAGATGGTGCGCCGCGGGCTCGACGCGCGGCGCCTGATATTCGCGACGGCGCGTCCCAATCCCGAGTATTTGGCGCTCTACCGCGCGGCCGACCTGTTCATCGATACCTGGCCGTACAACGCGCACACGACGGCAAGCGACGCGCTATGGGCCGGCTGTCCGCTGGTGACGCTTCGCGGTGAAACGTTCGCGTCGCGCGTCGCGGCAAGCGTGCTGCATGCCGTGGGACTGCCGGAACTCGTCTGCGACGACGTCAAGCGCTACGTCGCAAAGATCGTGATGCTGGCGCGCGACGCCGACGCGCGCGGCAAGCTGCGCGCGCACCTCGAAGGTCCCGGGCGCGCGAGCGCATTGTTCGATACCGCCGCCACGACCCGAGCCATCGAGGCGGCGTACCTCGCAATGGCCGATCAGTACCGCAGGCAGGTGCGCGAGCCGATCAGCGTGCGCGCGGAGGACCGTGCGGGCGCGACGCCGTGACCCGGCTTTTGCGTCTCACCGTCGCAGCCAGCCAATCGCTTCGTCGACGCGATCGACGCCGATGATATTAACATTATCAATGCGTTGCTTAGGTTTATTCAGGTTAGGTATGACAAAGGTTTCGAAGCCCAGCTTCGCTGCCTCGCGAATTCGCTCCTGACCGCGCTGCACCGGCCGGACTTCGCCTGCCAGGCCGACTTCACCGAAAATAAGAGATTTCTTCGGCAGTGCGCTGTTTCTCAACGAAGAACAAACCGCAAGCATCACGGCGAGATCGGCGGCCGGCTCGAGGATGCGCACCCCGCCGACCGCGTTGACGAACACGTCGAAACCACTCGTCTCGACGCCGCCGTGACGGTGCAGGACCGCGAGCAGCAGCGCGAGCCGCTGCGGATCGAGCCCGACCGCGAGGCGCCGCGGCATGCCGCCCTGCACGGGGTCGACCAGCGCCTGCACTTCGACGAGCAGCGGCCGCGAGCCTTCGAGTGTCGCGACCACGGCGGAACCGGCGACGCCCTCCGCGTGCTGCGAAAGGAACAGTGCCGAAGGATTCGCAACGCCGCGCAGACCGCGCTCGGTCATGGCGAACACGCCGAGCTCGTTTGCAGCGCCGAAGCGGTTCTTGATCGCGCGCACGAGGCGGAAGCTCGAGTGCGGATCGCCCTCGAAGTAGAGCACCGTGTCGACGATGTGCTCGAGCACGCGCGGACCGGCGATTGCGCCCTCCTTCGTCACGTGGCCGACGAAAATGACCACGACGCCGCGCTGCTTGGCGAGCCGCGTCAACTGCGCCGCGCACTCGCGCACTTGCGCCACGCTCCCCGGCGCAGACGCGAGCGTTTCGGTATAGGTCGTCTGGATCGAGTCGATGACGACGATCTCGGGTGCCGTGGCGTTGATCGCGGCGACGATCGCCTCGAGCTGCACCTCGGCGAGCAGCTCGATCGGCGCGTTGACGAGGCCGAGGCGCTGTGCGCGGAGCGCAATCTGCTCGGCCGATTCCTCGCCGGTCACGTACAGCGTTCGATGCAGCGCACCGAGCGCCGCACCCGCCTGCAGCAGCAGCGTCGACTTGCCGATCCCGGGATCGCCGCCGAGCAGGATCACGCCGCCGGCCACGAGGCCGTTGCCGAGCACGCGATCGAACTCCTCGAGACCGGTTGCGATGCGCGTCGTCGCGCGCGGCGTGACCGACGAAAGTTGCGTTACGGTGGAGCGTGCGCCGGCGACGCTTTCGAACCGCGCGGCGGCGGGCGCTGCAAGCGTCTCGACGAGCGTGTTCCATGCACCGCACTGCGGGCACTGTCCCTGCCATTTCGGCGCCTGGCCACCGCACTCGGTGCAACTGTAGAGCGTCTTCGGCTTGGCCACGGTCAGCGATCGGGCGACGTCATTTCGTGCCCCGATCTGGCATCAACGCAGCTCGTCGGGCTCGGCGACCGCGGTGCCGAGCTTGCCGACGACGATCCCCGCGGCTTCGTTGGCGATGGCCATGGCGTCGGCCATCGGCGCGCCGGCGGCGAGCAGCGTGCCGAGCGTGGCGATCACGGTATCGCCCGCACCGGACACATCGAAGACTTCGCGTGCCTGCGCCGGGATCGTGAGCGCGCCCGCGTCGGAGAAGAGCGACATGCCCTCCTCCGAGCGCGTGAGGAGCAACGCGTCGAGATCGAGATCGCGGCGCAGCGTCTGCGCGCGGCGCACGAGGTCGTCCTCGTCGCGTGCACGCCCGGCCACCTGCCGGAATTCGCTGCGGTTGGGCGTGATCAACGTCGCGCCCCGATAGCGCTCCCAGTCGTCGCCCTTCGGATCGACGAGCACCGGCTTGCCGGCCGCGCGGCCGCGCTCGATCATCGTGGCAATGTGCGCGAGGCCGCCCTTGCCGTAATCGGACAGCACGAGCGCATCGGCGCTGCCGAGCAGATGGTCGAACTCGGCCAGATGCGCTGCGAGCAACTCGTGCGGCGGCGCCGTTTCGAAGTCGATGCGCAGCAATTGCTGCTGGCGGCCGATGACCCGCAGCTTGACCGTGGTCTTCAGCGCCTCGTCGCGCAGGAACGACACATCGATCCGGTCGCTGTCGAGAAGGCGCAGAAGCGTGTCGGCCGCCTCGTCGCGACCGGTGGCGGAGAGCAGCATCGCGCGTGCGCCGAGTGCGGCGATGTTGCGCGCGACGTTTGCAGCGCCGCCCGGGCGCTCTTCGGAGCGCGCGATCTTCACCACCGGCACGGGTGCCTCGGGCGAGATGCGCTCGACGTCGCCGAACCAGTAGCGGTCGAGCATCACGTCGCCGACGATCAGCACCTGCGCGCCCGCCACGCGCGTGCGCCAGGCGGAAAAATGCGCGCTCATCGCCTCGACCTCCTTGTTCCACCGGCGCAGGTCGGACAGCGGCGTGTCGGTCTCGCGCGACTCGCGCGGCGCCGTGCCCTTCGGGGCGCGTCCGACCAATGGGAGGATGCGCGCTCGGCGGCCTCGCCCGCCGCGCTCATCGCCGCCCGATCGCCACGTGCTCGAACCCGGCGGCGCGTACCACGTCGGGCTCGTACAGGTTGCGGCCGTCGAAGATCAGCGGCTGCTTCATGCGCCGATGCAACCCGTCGAAGTCGGGACTGCGAAACTCCTTCCATTCGGTGACGACGACGAGCGCATCGGCGCCGTCGCACGCAGCGAGCGGACTGGTCGCGAAGTCGACGCGCGGCATGTCGCCGAGAAGGCGCCGTGCTTCATCCATCGCCACCGGATCGTACGCGCAGATCGTCGCGCCGCGCCGCGTCAGCGCTGCGATGACGACCCGCGACGGCGCCTCGCGCATGTCGTCGGTGTTGGGCTTGAACGCGAGACCCCACACGGCGAAGCGCCGCTGCGACAGGTCGTTCCCGAAGCGCGCGACGATCTTGTCGACGAGCACCTGCTTCTGCGCATCGTTCGCCGCCTCGACGGCGGACAGCACCTTGAGCGGCGCGCCCGCGCGCGCCGCCGTGTGCTGCAGCGCCCGCACGTCCTTCGGGAAGCAGCTGCCGCCATAGCCGACACCCGGATAGAGGAAATGCCAGCCGATGCGCGGGTCCGAGCCGATGCCCTGGCGCACCGATTCGATGTCGGCGCCGAGCCGGTCGGCGAGATTGGCGAGCTCGTTCATGAACGAGATCCGCGTTGCCAGCATCGCGTTCGCGGCGTATTTGGTGAGCTCGGCGGAGCGCACGTCCATCACGAGCAGCCGTTCGCGATTGCGCTGGAACGGCGCGTAGATGTTGCGCAGGATGGCGATCGCGCGCTCGTTGTCGGCACCGATCACGACGCGATCGGGCTTCATGAAATCCTCGACCGCCGCGCCCTCCTTCAAAAATTCGGGGTTCGAGGCGACCGCGTAGGGAACATCGAGCCCGCGCGCTGCGAGCTCCTCGGCGATGACCGCCCGGACGCGATCGCCGGTGCCAACCGGCACGGTCGACTTGTCGACAACGAGCGTCCATTGCGTCATGCGTCGCCCGATGTTGCGCGCCGCCTGCAGCACGTATTGCATGTCGGCGCTGCCATCTTCGTCGGGTGGCGTGCCGACGGCGATGAACTGCACGCTCGCATGACCGACGGCAGCATCCACGTCGGTCGTGAAGCGCAGACGCCCGGCCGCGACGTTGCGCCGGATCATCGGCTCGAGGCCCGGCTCGTGGATCGGCACGCCGCCGCTCTCCAGCATGTCGATCTTGCGCGCATCGACGTCGAGGCACAGCACGTCGTTGCCGACTTCCGCGAAGCACGTGCCGGTCACGAGCCCCACGTACCCCGTGCCGATCATCGTGATCTTCATGCGCCGATTCCCAGCGCGCGGTTGATGGATGCAAGCGCTGCCGGCGGATCGGCGGCACCGGTGATCGGCCGGCCGACGACGAGGTAGCTCGCGCCGTTGCGCACCGCCTCTTCGGGCGTCACGATGCGCGCCTGATCGTCGCCGGGGCTGCCGCGCGGACGTATGCCGGGCGTCACCAGCGCGAAGTCCGGCCCGAATCTCGCGCGCATCGCAGCCGCTTCGCGGGCCGAGCACACGACGCCGTCGAGGCCGCATGCTTGCGCGAGTGCTGCGAGGCGCAGCGCCTGATCGCCCGGCTCGGCGTCGACGCCGGTTTCGCCGAGCGCCGCCGCGTCGAGGCTCGTGAGGACGGTGACCGCGATCAGCAGCGGCCGCGCAATCCCCGTCTCGCCCGCGGTCGCGGCAACCGCTTCACGCGCCGCGCGCAGCATCGCGCTGCCGCCCGCCGCGTGCACGTTCACCATCCAGACGCCAAGGCGCGTCGCCGCGGCGCACGCGTGCGCGACCGTGTTCGGAATATCGTGGAACTTGAGATCGAGAAAGACGTTGAAGCCGTGCGCGACGAGCCAGCGCACCGGCTCGGGCCCCGCGGCGACGAAAAGCTCCTTGCCTACCTTGACGCCGCATTCGGCGGGATCGAGGCGATCGGCGAGCGCGAGCGCGCGCATGGGGTTGGCGAAATCGAGCGCAACGAGCACGCGCGGGTTGGCACGAGTCATGTGAGGGTCCTGAGCATCAGTGAAGCCGCTTTACGTTACGTGTACCCGTCCGGCGCTTCGGTGCGCTTCGGCGAATACGTCTCCCACTTCTGGCAGCCGGGACAGCGCCAATAGTATTGCCGCGCGCGAAAGCCGCAGTTGTCGCACTTGTAGAGGCCGAGCCGCTTGATGTGCTGGCCGACCAGTCCCTTGACGAGCTCGAGATCGTGCCGCCGATCGGCGGGCGACGTCAGAAGCTGCGCTTCCAGCAGGCGATCGAGGCCGATCAGCGTCGGATTGCGCGCGAGCTCGTCCTTGATCAGCGTGGCGGCCGCATCGGCGCCTTCCTGCTCGAGCGTGAGCGTGAAGAGCGCATTCAGGAGGTCGAGCGACGAATACTGCGCCTGATAGTTGCGCAGCAGCCGGATGCCGGTCGGCAGATCGCGCAGCCGCCGAAACGCGTCGGCGAAGCGATCGGCGGCGAGGGCCAGGAAGGCGGGATTCTGCGACTCGATGCGCTGCCAGGCCTCGACCGCCGCGCGAAAGTCGCCCGATTGCGCCTCGGCGTCGCCGGCGATCAGGTTCGCGCGTGCGCAGCCGCGGTGCGCCGCCAACGCGCGCTCGATCTCCGCCCTCGCCGTCGGCGTATCGGACTTGAGCAGCGCCGCCTGCGCAAGCTCGCAATGGTATTCGGCGATCTCCTTGTAGTACGGCTGC
The DNA here is from genome assembly GCA_035705655.1 of Casimicrobiaceae bacterium. GTDB lineage: Bacteria > Pseudomonadota > Gammaproteobacteria > Burkholderiales > Casimicrobiaceae > VBCG01. The sequence continues at coordinate 1,105 of DASSVX010000102.1, read as the reverse complement.
TTCGCGAGCACCTCCATCCGCTGCATCGCGGTGATCGCCTTCGGCCAGTCCTTTTCCGTCTCGTAGATCTCGATCAGATGCGACAGCGCCGAATGCTCGAACGGCGTGCCGTCGAGGCGCTGGAAAAGATTCTCGGCGCGATCGAGGAGTCCGGCGCGATGGAAGTCCTGCGCGAGCTCGTAGGTCGCCATCGTGCGCTTGTCCGCCGGCAGCGTGGGCCGGTCGAGCAGATTCTGATGCATGCGTATCGCACGCTCCGTCTCGCCCTGCCGGCGAAACAGCGACCCGAGCGCGAAGTGCAGGTCGATCGTCTGCGGATCGACCTTGACCACTTCGATGAACGACTCGATGGCCTTGTCGGGTTGCTCGTTCAGCAGAAAATTGAGGCCGCGGAAGTACGACAGCGGCAGCGCACGCGACTCGTGCAGAAGATGCTTGATGTCGATGCGCGCGGCGATCCAGCCGAGCGCGAAGAACAGCGCCGGGATCGGCAGGAGCCACCACAGCTCGAAATCCATGCGCCGGTCAGAACCCGGTGGACGGCGGCTCGAATCCGGGGCCGGAAGCGGCCGCCGTGCCGGGCGCGGGACCCCGTGCCGCAGGCAGCGCGGACTGCGCGCGATGGTGCTCGCGGCGCAGCCGCGCAAGCTGGCGCTTGAGACGCACGACCTTGATCGCGCTCGCGAGCAGGCCGAGCGCGACACCGGTCGCGAACGCGAGCAGGATCACGAACACGAGCGGTGCCTGCCACGCGTACAGCGAGAACAGGCGCAACGTGACCGGATCGGCGTTCTGCAGCGAGATGAACAGCAGCGCGATGAACACGAACGCGATGAAAATCCAGCGCAAGAGGCTCATCTCAGCAGGCCGGCCAAAAGAAAGGCGGCCCGCGAATCGATCGTGGCCGCCTGCAGGAAATTGATCAAGGAAGCTAATCCTGCACGAGGTTGAAGTCGACCCGTTCCCGCAGTTCCTTCCCCGCCTTGAAGTGGGGCACGTACTTCTCGGGCACCTGCACCTTCTCGCCCGATTTGGGGTTGCGCCCCGTTCGCGGCGGCCGATAGTTCAGGCCGAAGCTGCCGAACCCGCGGATCTCGATGCGTTC
>DASSVX010000101.1:0-5303 GCA_035705655.1 Casimicrobiaceae bacterium | reverse complement strand
GAGCCGCCGCTCGAGCGCGCGAAAGCCGATCTGATCCTCCATCCAGCGCTCGAGAAAGGGCTTCGCCGTTACCCACAAGTCGAGATCGGGGTCGAGCTGGCGGCCGAGCCCCTCGACATTCAAAAGCGTCTTCTGCAGCAGCACGAGCTGCGGCTGGATCTCAACGTTGAATCGACGCGACGCGCGAAACAGTTGAACGAGCACCTTGCCGAGCGAGATTTCCTTGAGCGGCCGGTCGAAGATCGGCTCGCAGACGACGCGAATCTCGCTCTCGAGCTCGTCGACGCGGGTCGCCGCCGGCACCCAGCCGGATTCGATGTGCGTCGTCGCGACGCGGTGATAGTCGCGGCGGAAGAACGCCAGGAAATTCTGCGCCAGGTAATTCTTGTCCTGCTCCGACAGCGTTCCCATGATGCCGAAGTCGAGCGCGATGTACTTGCCGTGGTTTGCCGCGTCGACACCGACGAAGATGTTGCCCGGATGCATGTCGGCGTGGAAGAACCCATCGCGAAAAACCTGCGTGAAAAAGATCTCCACACCCGCGCGCGCGAGCCGCTTGAAGTCGATGCCGGCAGCGGTCAACTCCGCGATGCGGCCAATGGGAATCCCGGCCATCCGCTCCATGACGAGCACTTCGCTCGCCGTCCAGTCCCAGTAGATCTCGGGCACGCGCATCAGGCCCGAGCGCAGGAAATTGCGTCGCAGTTGTGAGCAGTTCGCTGCTTCACGCGTGAGGTCGAGCTCGTCGTGAATTGTCTTGTCGAACTCGGCGACGACCTCGCGTGGCCGCAACCGCTTGCCTTCGCTCCACAACCGCTCGACGAGCGAAGCCGCCGTTCGCATCAGCGCGAGATCGTGCTCGATGACGTCGGCGACGTTGGGCCGCAGCACCTTGACGGCGACCGGCGTACCGTCGGGCAGCTCCGCGAAGTGAACCTGCGCGACCGACGCGCTGGCGACTGGCGTCAGGTCGAACGTCCTGAATATGTCGGCGAGCGGGCGCCCGAATACACGGACGATCGTCGCTTCGACGAGATCCGACGAGAACGGCGGCACGCGATCCTGCAAGAGCGCCAGCTCGTCGGCGATGTCCGGTGGGAGGAGGTCGCGCCGCGTCGACAGCATCTGGCCGAACTTGATGAAGATCGGCCCGAGATCCTCGAGCGCGCGTCGCAGCCGGACGCCGCGCGGCAGCGAAACGTCGCGCCAGAACAGCACGGTGCGCACGATCGGCCGGAACGCGCGGACGCGCGCATGGCCAAGAGCAAGGTCGTCCAGACCGTGCCGCAACGCTACGACGACGATCCGGAAGAGCCGACCCAGCCGCATGGGGCGGATTGTACCGGCGCGTCCTGCCTCCGCCGGGTTTCGCTACAGGACGAAGCGCGGGCGGCGTTTACGCGTTGGCGGCGTAGCGGTAGGCGTTTGGAGAGCCCCTGGCGACGATTGTGCGGCGCGTGGTGCCTGGGCGGGGCTCGTGGGTGGCTTGCGCCGCGTTCGGCGCAACTTGTCGACGGCACTCATCACGCGGTTGCGCGGGCACTCGGGAGGGCCTGCGACTTCGCGCGCACGGCCGGCACGACCGTACGCCAGATGTTGATCGCGAGAACGATGATGCCGATCGCAACGCCAGTGGCACCGATGCTCGTCACCGCAACGAACGCCTCGTGACCGGTCAGCGCAAAGCCGAGACCGACCATGAACACCGGCAGTGCAATCGTGTGAATCCAGAAGTGCACGGCAGCGAGGCGCGTTTGTGCCGCAGCGGGATACGCGTGATAGATGACGCCGACGATCGCGAGCGTCGCGAACCCCAGCAGATTGATGTGGGCGTGGACGGGCGCCAGCACGAACTGATGCGTGATGCCCATGACGATTCCCATCGTCACACCGACGACGAGATACAGCAGTGCAACCTTGATCAAGCGTGCGCTCATTGGCGTGGTTCCTTCGAAGATGATCGTGTTGAATTCAGGCGGCGAGGCCGACGTGCGTTGCCGGAAATAGTGACGGGATCGCGGCGAGCGACGGATACAGCGGCAGCGCGGCCATCCGGCCAAGCTCGAAATCCGCGTCGGCGTCGCTCGTACGCACGCTTTCGAACAGATCGACGAGCGGCGCCGTGTCGCGCGACGCGTAGGCCGCATACACGGCGCGCGTGATGGCGAGCTCGGCGAGCACCGATGATGCGACGTCGGTGCGACTCGTGCCGCGCTCGAAGTCGGCGAGCGTTGGCAGCCCATCGTCGAGCGAGCGCGCAGCCTCCGCGAGCGAGCCCAGCAATCGCAGCCCCTGTGGATCGTTCGTGCCGAGCACGGCAACGAGCACGTAATTCGCGAATGCTTCCTCGAGCCAGCGCGACGGGAACTCGAGCCCGTGCTGGTCGGCGAGCACGTGCGCAACGTCGTGGATGATCAGCGATTCCGCCAATGCATCGAGTGCGGGACCGCGCGAGTGTGTCGAATCGACGCCATGCACATCGACGAGACGCGCGAGCTCATGCGCGGACAGCCGCCGCGCGAGATAGCGGCTGACGCCATGCCATGCGTCGGGCGGTGTCGCGCCAACAATGAGATCGCCATTGGTGGCCACGTGCGTGACGCCGTACGCGGCAACTTCGGCGTGCGCAGCCCAGTTGCGTCGATCGAGCACGCGCAGCGAAAGCCGGGGGGTGACACCGAGCACGCTGCGAAGTAAATCGGACGCGTCCTGCGCGCGCAGTGCGATGCGCGTCGCCGCCGCGGTCGCGAGCTCGCTCGACAACACGGGGAATGGAAAGCCGCGCAGCGACGTCAGGCCTTCGCGGCGCGCTGCCGGCGGACGCCGATGCGTGGAAACGGCTGGGGAACTATGCGATACGGGGACGACGAACATTGCGGCTCCTCGGGCGTTGGTTCGCTACGCCCGCATCGTCGCCTCCGCAGGCTCACGGATCACTGACGGATCGATAAGGAGGCCGCCGGAGCCGGCGGCGGACGCTACTTCGGGTCGCGCCAGCCGGCGAGATCGGCGAAACGGATCGGTTCGGCGGCGCCGGGCGTGTCCGGTGGCAGCATGCCGGTCAAACGGCCCGCGACAGCGAGGTCGTGCACCTCGTGCGGCGTCAGCGCAAGGATGCGCAACAACCGGTCGAGGAACGCTCGTTCGACAGCGAGGGTCGCGGCGTCCGCCGAAAAGAGATCGGCGGCGAGCGCTGCAAGCCGTTCGCCGAGGTCGTCACCGGACTCCGGCGTCAATACGGCGTGCTGGTTGCGAACGTGCGTGATGGCGGCCATGGCGTCAACGAAGGTAATCGAGCCGTCGCGCAAAGTCCAGCGCGAGCGGCGCATCGAGATAGAAGTACCGACGGTCGTTGCGCCTTCCGACGCTGGCGCGCAATCCGCCGGGCAGCGGTGCCAACCCGATGTGCCGGTATCGGTTATAGAGATCGCGATTCGCCGCAAGGTTCCACCGGCTCCGTGCCGCATGAAGGCCGATGCGGCCTTCGAAGCCGCGGGCGAAGCTTTCCTGGACGGCGATGTCGACGAGCGGGCGCATCAGCTTGAGATCGGGTGCGAGCCCCGCCGCGTGCAGCGCCTGCCGCGGCGCCCCCGCCAGGTACCAGAGGAACACCGATGGCGCATCCCAATCGCGAATGAACGGAAAACCGCATGCGAGCAACACCTGACCGACGGGAAACGCCGTGCCGTCGGTGCGCTCGGCGAACGCCTGCAGCAAGCGAACATCGGCGGCTGGGCGTGCGCCGGCCAGGCCGATGATCGCTTCCTGCACCTGATGGAATTTGAGCAACGCCGGCCATTGCCATTTGCGGTCGAAGCGAAACTCGCGCGCGTTGCGAACGTGCGGCTGCACGTGCGCGTCCCACAGCGCGAGCGTCTGCGGGGTGGCCTCGGCAATCCTGATCGGTAACTGCGTCTTCCGCGCCGTGTCGACGTGGCGCAGAAAGCGTGCTGTTGCCGTCACCCGTCGCCCTGTGTGGCCACGCGATCGAGCGTCGCGCGGATCGCCTCGGTTTCCGCTGCCGGCTTGCGGCCGAGCACGATCGACAGGAGCTCGCGGCAGCGGCGGTACGTCGTCAGCGCGCCCGCCGGATCGCCGAGCTCCCGCTGGCACACCATCAGGCGCCGGTAGACGGCTTCGGCCAGGTTGTCGAGCTCGAGCGCGCGTTCGTACAGCGTGCGCGCCGCGGCGAATTTTTTGTCCGCCTCCAGTGCCTGACCGCGGGCGAGCACCGCCCGTGCGAGTCGCGCCTGCAGCCGATCGCGCAGCGGCAGCGCCCACGGCGCGGGCGCTTCGAGTCCGAGAAAATGGCCGCGATAGCACGCGAGCGCCGCATCGATGTCGGGCGGCGTTGCGTCGAGCGCCTGCTCGAAGGCCCAGACGTCGAGCCATACGAGCCGATCGTCGAGCGACAGACGTCCTTCGGCGAGTGTGAGCGCGCCGTCGACATCGAGCAGCTTGCGCAACCGATAGAGCCCGCTGTCGAACGACGTTTTCGCGTCGTCGCCTTCGGCGTCGGGCCAGAGCTTCGCGGTCAGCATCGATGCGTCGACATGGCGGCCGCCGAGCGCGATCAGCGCCTTCAGCATTTCAAGCGGCCGCTTCTGCGCCTTGCCTTTCGACACGAGCGGCTCGCCGTCGCGGATGACGATGAAATCGCCGAGCGTTCGCAACGCAAGCGGCCACGGCCAGTCGATGGTGGCAGGCGACGGCGCCTCGAGCCGCCGCTCGCGGATCAGCGCGCGCGTGAACTCGGGCTCGATGCCATGCGCGAGCGCCAGCGCGAGCAATTCCGCCATCATCTGGGGCAGCTGGCGCAGGAATCCGGTATAGCGACGCTCGCGGCACGCGCGCAGTCGCTCGCGCAGTGACGCGACGGCATCGTCGACGCGGTTTTGCCGCAGTGCTGCATACGCGACGACGAGGCCGCGCTGCTCGCGAAAATTGTCGGCGTCGACGCCAACGGCGATTTCGAGCGCCTCGTCGTATCGCGCGAGCGCCTCGTCGATCGCGCCGCGCTGCAGGTTCGACAACGCCTCGCGCACGAGGAAATGCGGAATCTGCATCGTCGGCAGGCCGGCGCTGCGGCCGATCGTCACCGCATCGCGCGCGGCGGTGACGGCCTCATCGGCACGCCCTTCGAGCATGCGCACCGTCGACTCCTGGAACTTGAAGTACGCGACATCCATCCGTCGCGCCGGGTTCAGCACGGTGCGCAACTTGTCGAGTGCGGCAATCGACGCGTGGACGTCACGCGAAGAAGCGACCGGCGCCACCTCCGCGTAATAAATCTCAAACAGAAT
>DASSVX010000100.1:0-3164 GCA_035705655.1 Casimicrobiaceae bacterium | reverse complement strand
CTTCGGCACTGGCGAACGTGTAGCGGAACATCATCGCGAGCGACAGGATCGTCGCCAGTGGATTGGCCTTGTCCTGTCCGGCGATATCGGGCGCCGAGCCGTGGATCGGCTCGTACAAGCCCTTGCCGCTCGCATCGAGCGACGCCGACGGCAGCATTCCGATCGATCCGGCGAGCATCGACGCCTCGTCGGACAGGATGTCCCCGAACAGATTGCCGGTGACGATGACGTCGAAGCTCTTCGGGCGGCGCACGAGCTGCATCGCGGCATTGTCGACGTACATGTGCGAAAGCGCGACGTCGGGATAGTCGCGCGCGACCTCGTTCACCACCTCGCGCCAGAGGATCGACGTGTCGAGCACGTTCGCCTTGTCGACCGATACCAGCTGCCGCCTGCGCTTCATTGCCGTCTCGAAGCCGACGCGCGCGATGCGGGCGATCTCGCCTTCCGCATAGTGCATCGTGTCGAAGCCTTCGCGCTCGCCGGCGGCATTCGACCGGCGTCCGCGCGGCTCGCCGAAATAGATGTCACCCGTCAGCTCGCGCACGATCACGAGATCGAGACCGGCGATGACATCGGCCTTGAGCGACGAGGAGGCCGCGAGCTCGGGATAGAGCAACGCCGGCCGCAGATTCGCAAACAGCGCGAGCGCCTTGCGCAGTCCGAGGATGCCCTGCTCGGGACGCAGCTCGCGCGGCAGCGCGTCGTACTTCGGTCCGCCGACCGCGCCCAGCAGCACGGCGTCGGCGGCGTGCGCCAGATCGAGCGTCGAAGGCGGCAGCGGGTGGCCGGCGCTTTCGTAGCCCGCGCCGCCGATCGCCCCGCGTGCACGTTCGATCGGCATCCCCTCGCTCGCGAGCACGTCGAGGACGCGCTCGGCCTCGCGGACGATCTCGGGGCCGATGCCGTCACCCGGCAGGATCGCAATCTTCATGGGGTCAGAGACGACTTTGCGAAGGTCGTGTCACGATGGTCGGCCGGCCCATGCGCAAAAGTCGTCTCTGACCCCTACAGCCACGGCTGCTCGGCGAGATGCCTCGTCTCGAACGCGCGGATCTCGTCGGCGTGCTGCAGCGTGAGGCCGATGTCGTCCCAGCCGTTCAACAGACAGCGCTTACGGAACGGATCGACGTCGAACGGGAACGAAAGCCCGCCGTCCACGCTGCCAACCGTCTGACGCTCGAGATCGATCGTGAGCTCGTAGCCCGGGAACGCCGCGACATCGGCGAACAGGCGGTCGACCTTCGCGTCGGGGAGCACGATCGGCAGCACACCGTTCTTGAAGCAGTTGTTGAAGAAGATATCGGCGAACGACGGTGCGATCAGCGCGCGAAAGCCGTAATCGGCCAGCGCCCACGGCGCATGCTCGCGCGAGCTGCCGCAGCCGAAGTTGCGACGCGCGAGCAGGATCGACGCACCCTTGTAACGCGGCGCGTTGAGAACGAAATCGGGATTCGGATGCCGCCGCGCCTGCTCCATTCCCGGCTCGCCGCGATCGGTGTAGCGCCAGGCATCGAACAGGTTGACGCCGAATCCCGAACGGCGGATCGACTTCAGGAACTGCTTGGGGATGATCGCATCGGTGTCGACGTTGGCGCGGTCGAGCGGCGCGACAATCCCCCGGTGGACGGTGAACGGCTGCATCGCCAATCGCTCTACGAAAGCCGACGAACGTCGACGAAATGCCCGGCAAGCGCGGCTGCCGCCGCCATTGCCGGACTCACCAGGTGCGTGCGCCCTCCCGCGCCCTGGCGTCCCTCGAAATTGCGGTTCGACGTCGACGCGCAGCGCTCGCCCGGCTCGAGACGATCGTCGTTCATCGCGAGGCACATCGAGCAGCCCGGCTCGCGCCACTCGAAGCCGGCGTCACGAAACGTGCGATCGAGGCCTTCGGCTTCGGCTTGCGCCTTAACGAGGCCCGACCCCGGCACCACCATCGCAAGGCGCACGCTGCCGGCGACGTGGCGACCGCGCACGACGTTCGCCGCCTCGCGCAGGTCCTCGATGCGCGAGTTCGTGCACGAGCCGATGAACACCTTGTCGATGCGGATGTCGGCGATCCGCACGTTCGGCGCGAGACCCATGTAATCGAGCGCCCGCGCGATGCCTTCGCGCCGCTCGGCGTCGCGTTCACGCTCGGGGTCGGGCACCCGATCGTCGATCGACGCGACCATTTCGGGCGACGTCCCCCACGTGACCTGCGGCTTGACCGAGGCCGCGTCGAACACGTGCGTCGTGTCGAATGCGGCACCCGCATCGGTTGCGAGCGTGCGCCAGTACGCGACGGCACGCGTCCACAGCTCGCCCGTTGGTGCGTACGTGCGTCCCTTCAGGTAGTCGATCGTGCGCTCGTCGACGCCGACCATGCCGGCGCGCGCACCGGCCTCGATCGACATGTTGCACATCGTCATCCGGCCTTCCATCGACAGCGCGCGCACGGCGTCGCCCGCGAACTCGACCGCGTGACCGGTTCCGCCCGCGGTGCCGATGCGTCCGATGACCGACAGCACGAGATCCTTCGCCGTGACGCCTGGCGACAGACGGCCGTCGGCGCGAACCAGCATCGCCTTCGACTTCCTGGTGAGGAGGCACTGCGTGGCCAGCACGTGCTCGACCTCGGACGTGCCGATACCGAATGCAAGTGCCGCGAATGCGCCGTGGGTGCTCGTATGCGAATCGCCGCATACGACGGTCATGCCGGGCAGCGTCGCGCCGTTTTCCGGCCCGATCACATGCACGATGCCCTGGCGCCGATCGCGAAACGGAAAATACGCCTTCGCCCCGTACCGGCGGATGTTCTCGTCGAGCGCTTCGACCTGCGTGCGCGAGATGGGATCGCGAATGCCTTCGTCCCAATGGGTCGTCGGCGTGTTGTGATCGGCGGTGGCGACGATCGACTCGACGCGCCACGGGCTGCGCCTGGCGAGGCGCAACCCTTCGTACGCCTGGGGGCTCGTCACCTCGTGCACCAGGTGACGGTCGATGTACATCAGCGCGGTGCCGTCGCCCTCTTCGCGTACGAGGTGACTGTCCCACAACTTGTCGTAAAGGGTGCGGGCGTGCATGGGCTTTCGCGATGCCGGAAGATCGGGAAAGCTGTCATTCTAGTGCGTGCGAAGCGGATGGCCCGGACGTTGCTTTATTCGCTTTGTACGCCCCACCAC
>DASSVX010000099.1:0-4464 GCA_035705655.1 Casimicrobiaceae bacterium | reverse complement strand
AACGTGAAGCCCGCGCCGACGAGGAACGTCAGGAACAATAGCGTCACCGGCCCGACGACGCCCGCGAGCGCAGCCGCGCCGAGCAGCAGGCTCGCGGCGAACAGCAGCACCTGCGTCACGAGGATCACGCGGCGCCGGTCGAAGATGTCGGCGAGCGTTCCGGCGAAGAGGCCGAACAGCAGCGTCGGGGCGGTGCTCGCACTCTGCACCAGCGCGACCATCAGCGCCGACGTCGTGAGCGTGGCCATGAGCCACGCCGAAATCGTCGCCTGCATCGTGTAGCCGAGCGCCGCGCCGATCGAGCCGATGTAGAAGTTGCGAAACGTCGCGTTGCGGAGCGGCGACGATGCGAACGAGCGGGAGACGAACGAAGGCAGGCGCGCGGCCACGAAGGCAAGTGTAGCGTGACCACACCCGGGCTCGATGCGCGGACGGATCGCTCCGACGCCGCGACGGCCGGGGTAAACTTCGCACGTCATGCGGCGAACGCAGCGCCGCAGCCAAGGAGAAAGCGATGAGCAACGGCAATGAATTGCGCGCGACGATCGGTGCGATCGTCGCGGCGGGCAAGGGCATTCTCGCGGCCGACGAGAGCACGCCCACGATCACCAAGCGCTTCCAGGCGGTGGGCATCGAATCGTCGGCCGAATCGCGCCGGGCGTACCGCACGCTCCTCGCCACCGCACCGGGCGCGCAGGACTATCTAGGCGGCGTCATCCTGTTCGAGGAAACCCTCGGCCAGGCCGCCGACGACGGCACGCCATTGCCGCGGCTGCTCGCCGATCACGCCATCCTGCCGGGCATCAAGGTCGACAAGGGCACGACGCCGCTCGAAGGTGCGCCCGGCGACCTGATCACGCAGGGCCTCGACGGCCTTGCCGAACGGCTCGCCGCGTACAAGGTCCAGGGAGCGCGGTTCACGAAGTGGCGCGAGGTCTACGGCATCACCGATCGCAATCCGACGCCGCTTGGCATCAGTGCGAATGCCGAAGTGCTCGCGCGCTACGCAGCGATCTGCCAGGCAGCCGGCCTCGTGCCGATCGTCGAGCCCGAGGTGCTGATCGACGGCGATCACACGCTCGAGCGTTGTTACGAGGTGTCGGAAGCGGTGCTGCACGCGGTGTTCGATGCGTTGCATCGGCACCGCGTCGCGCTGGAAGGCATCGTGCTGAAGCCGAACATGGTCTTGCCGGGCAAGGGCAACGCGCGCAAGGCGTCGCCGGACGAGGTTGCGGCCGCCACGCTCGATGTGCTGCGCCGCACGGTACCGGCCGCGGTGCCGACGATCAACTTCCTTTCCGGCGGACAGGCGCCCGAGGAGGCCACCGCGAATCTGAATGCGATCAACGCGATGGACCCGCGCGCACCGTGGGTGGTGTCGTTCTCCTTTGCGCGTGCGCTGCAGGACCCGGTGATGCACGTCTGGAAAGGCGAGGCGCGCAACGTCGCGGCGGCGCAGCAGGCGTTCGTCCACCGGCTGCGGATGAACAGCCTTGCCCGCGAAGGCAAGTGGTCGCCGGCGATGGAGCGCCAGCACTGACGCCGTTCACGACATCGGATTGGGCGGCGGTGGCGGATCGTTCGGCAGCGGAATGAATTCGGCGTCGTCGTGGACCGGCAGCTTCATGCGGCCCGCGCGCCAGTCGGCCTTCGCCTGCTCGATGCGCGCCCTGGATGACGACACGAAATTCCACTCGAGATAGCGCTCGCCGATCGGCTCGCCGCCGAGCAGCATTACCGTCGACTGCGTTGACGCGGTGAACGTGATCGGCGCGCCCGGCGCGAAGACGAGCATCTGGCCGGCGCTCGCGCGCTGCCCGTCGACCTCCACGACGCCACTCGCGACGAATGCGGCGCGCTCGGAATATTCGGCCGGCAATTGCGCCCGCGCCTGCGGCTGCAGTTGCCAGTGCACGTAGAAGAGCGGCGAATAGGTGGCGACGCTTGCGCGCGCGCCGAACGCCTCGCCGGCGACGAGCCGCGCCCACAAGCCGCCGCTTTCGAACGTCGGCAGCGCGTCGGACGCGTAATGCGCGAACGACGGCTCGATTTCCTCGTGCTCGACCGGCAAACCGACCCACGCCTGGATGCCGTGCATCGGTCCGCCCTGTGCACGCGCGCGCTCGAAGCGCTCGGAATGCGTGATGCCGCGGCCGGCCGTCATCCAGTTGACTTCGCCGGGCCGGATCGCCTGCTCCGAGCCAAGGCTGTCGCGATGCATGATCTCGCCTTCGAACAGGTACGAAAGCGTCGACAGGCCGATATGCGGATGCGGCCGCACGTCGACGCTGCGCGGGATGCCGGCCGGCATGTCGAGCGGGCCGAAATGGTCGAAGAACACGAACGGGCCGACGCTGCGGCGCTTCGCGAACGGAAGAACGCGCCCGACGGTGAACCCGCCGAGGTCGCGGCTGCGTGCTTCGATGACGAGATCGATCATGTCGGGCTCCCTGCTGTGGGTCTTGCAAGTATGACGCAGCGACGATGAGCGGACCCACGACCGCGCCGAGCGCACCGGCGACGCGCCTTCTGCGCAAGCTCGGCGTCGCCGATGCAGTCGTCATCGGCCTCGGATCGATGATCGGCGCGGGCATCTTCGCCGCACTCGCGCCGGCCGCGGCGGCGGCGGGTCCGGCGCTGCTGGTTGGACTCATGGTGGCGGCGTTCGTCGCTTACTGCAATGCGACGTCGTCCGCGGCACTCGCTGCGCTGTATCCGGAATCGGGCGGCACGTACGTCTACGGCCGCAGGCGATTGGGTGCGTTCTGGGGCTTCCTCGCCGGCTGGGGCTTCGTGACCGGCAAGCTCGCGAGCTGCGCCGCGATGGCGCTGACATTCGCTGCGTATGCCGCGCCCGCGTTTTCCCGGCCGCTCGCCATCCTGGCGGTGATCGCGCTGACCGCGGTCAACTATTTCGGCATCTCGCGAACCGTCCTTGCGACGCGCGTGATCGTCGCGGTGGTGCTGGCCTGCCTCGCCGTCGTCGTATTCGCGGCCGCGTTTGGCGGCAACGTCGACGTCACACGCGCGATACCGGGGAGTGCGCCCGGCATCCGCGGGATCCTGCAGGCGGCGGGTTTCCTCTTCTTCGCCTTTGCAGGGTATGCACGCATCGCGACGCTCGGTGAAGAGGTGATCGACCCGGCGCGTACCATTCCGCGCGCGATTCCGCTGGCCCTCGGTCTCACGCTGCTCGTCTACGCCGCCGTCGCCATCAGCGCGCTCGTCACCGTCGACGCCCGCGATCTCGCCGGCACGCGTGCGCCGCTGGTGCACGTTGTCGAAAGCGGACGCTGGTCGGCGCTTGCGCCGGCGGTGCGCATCGGTGCGGCCATCGCGTCGCTGGGGGTCCTTTTATCGCTGCTGGCGGGCGTCAGCCGGACGGCGTTTGCGATGGCGGGGAACCGCGACCTGCCGCGCTTTCTCGCGTCGGTGCACGCGCGACACCGGGTACCGGACCACGCCGAGCTCGCGGCCGGTGCGATCGTCGCGCTGATCGTCCTGATCGCGGATGTTCGCGATGCGATCGGCTTCAGCTCGTTTGCCGTGCTCGTCTATTACGCGATCGCGAACGCATCCGCTGTCACGCTGCGCCGCGACGAGCGGCGCTGGCCGCGTGCGCTCGCGATCGCCGGCCTTGCCGGCTGTGCGCTCGTTGCCATCAGCCTGCCCTGGCAATCGATCCTCGAGGCTCTGGTGCTGCTGCTGGCAGGCGCCGCGGTGTACGCTATGCGCAGGCGCCAACGATCTTCGGGAGCGCAACGATGACTGAAGTTGCAGCGGCGAACCCTTCCCGGCCATCCGCGGGTGCATGCGAGCCGCAGGACGACGCGACCGAGTGCTGGCCCGCCCTGGCGCTCGCCGACTGGAAGGACACGTGCGACACGCTGCACATGTGGACGCAGATCGTCGGCAAGCTGCGTCTCGCAACGGCACCGCTCGTGAACCATTGGTGGAACGTGACGCTCTACCTGAATGCGCGCGGGCTCACGACGTCGGCGATGCCGTACCGGGGTCGCACGCTCGAGCTGCAATTCGATTTCGTCCGGCACGAGCTCGTTCTCGAGACGAGCGAGGGCATGGTGCGCACGATGCCGCTCGCGCCGCGCACCGTGGCCGATTTTTATCACTCGTTCATCGAAATGCTGCATGGGGCCGACATCGACGTCGCGATCTGGCCGATGCCGGTCGAGGTGCCCGATCCGATCGCGTTCGCGCAGGACCGCACGCACGCAAGCTACGATCGCGACGCCGTGCAGCGATTCTGGCGCGTGCTGCGTAGCGTCGAGCGCGTCTTCAACGTATTTCGCGCGGATTTCATCGGCAAGTGCAGTCCCGTTCACTTCTTCTGGGGCAGCCTCGACCTCGCGGTCACCCGTTTCTCGGGGCGGCGCGCACCCGAGCGCGCCGGTGCCGACGCGATCACGCGCGAAGCGTATTCGCACGAGGTGAGCCGTGTGGGGT
>DASSVX010000098.1:0-12942 GCA_035705655.1 Casimicrobiaceae bacterium | reverse complement strand
ACGGCAATCCCCGGGATCGCCGTGTACTGCGGCAACAGTTGCGCGAGACGAGCGAACTGGTCCTCGCCGCTGCTGCCGGGCAGCCGCGGATCCGGGTAGTTGTCGGCGATCTCCTGCAGGCACAGCACGTCGAAATCATCGAGGCGCTGCGCCTCGCGCACGATGCGCGCCGGGTCGACGACGAGGTCGACACCGCGGCACCATTGCACGTTCCACGTGATCAGTTTCATGGTCGTCGGGTTCTGGATGATCGATTTGGCGCAAACGGCAACGCAAGCGGCACGATCGAATGGGAATGTCGCGGCATGCGGGCGTCAGCGGATGCCCGCTCGCATGAACGACTGGACGAATTGCCGCTGGAACAGCAGGAATGCGATCAGCAGCGGCCCGGTCGTGAGCAGCGTCGCCGCGCTGATGATCGACCAGTCGATGCCCTGGTCGGTGGCCGAGAATACCTGCAGGCCGACGGTGACCGGCCGCGATTCCACCGAATTGGTGATGATGAGCGGCCAGAGGAAGTTGTTCCAGTGGTACGAGACGGACACGAGCGCGTACGCGATGTACGTCGGCCGCGCGAGCGGCACGTAGACCTTCCACAGCGTCGCGAGCGGCGAGCAGCCTTCGACGCGCGCCGCCTCGTCGAGCTCGCGCGGCACGGTCTTGAACGTCTGGCGCAACAGAAAGATGCCGAACGCGCTCGCCATGTACGGCAGGCCGATCGACAGGATCGTGTCCTTCAGCCCGAGCGCGGTCATCGTGCGGTAATTCTCGACGATCAGCACGTCGGGCATCACCATGAGCTGCACGAGCACGAGCGCGAACGCGACGTCGCGCCCGGGGAAGCGAAAGCGCGCGAATGCGTAGGCGGCGAGCGTCACCAGCACGAGTTGCGCGGCGAGCACCATCGTGACGAGGATCACCGTGTTCGCGAAATAGCGCGCAAACGGTGCCGCCTGCCAGGCCTTGACGAAATTGCCGAGCGTCAAGGGGGCCGACAGCGTGAAGTTCGTCGAGTACGCGGGCGGGTGGAACGCGGTCCAGAACGCGTACACGAGCGGCAGGACCCACAGCACGCCGAGCACCCACGCGCCGAGCGTTTCGAGCGAGTGCGAGATTGCGCGCGGGGCGTTTACGCTCATCTCACTGGTAGAACGTGCGGCGCTCGAGGAATGCGAACTGGACGATCGCCACGGCGCCGAGCAGGACCAGCAGCACCATCGTCAGCGCCGCCGCGTACGACGAATCCCAGAACCGGAAGCCGATCTCGAATATGTAATACAGCAGCAGTGCCGTGGCATTGTCGGGTCCGCCGCGCGTCATGACGACGATGTGGTCGACGAGGCGGAACGCGTTGATCACGGCGTTGACCAGCACGAACAGCGTCGTGGGCATCAAAAGCGGCAGCGTGATGCGGCGAAAGAAGTAGCTGCGCGACGCGCCCTCGATCGCGGCCGCCTCGGCAAGATGCGGCGACATCGACTGCAACGCGGCCAGGTAGAAGATCATGAAGAAACCGGCCTCCTTCCAGATCGTCACGACCATCAGCGCGGGCAACGCGGTGCTCTGGCTGCCGAGCCAGTTGTGGCTCGGCCATCCGAAAAATCCGGTGATCTGCTCGAGCAGACCGTAGCCCGGCGTGTAGAAGAAAAGCCAGATGTTGGCGACGGCGATCATCGGCAATACCGTGGGCGTGAAATACGCGAGGCGCAGGAAGCCGCGTCCGGGCAGGCGCCCGTTGACCCACACCGCCATCAGCAGCGCAAGCGAGATCGACAGCGGAATCGTGCCGAGCGCGTACCACAGGTTGTTCGACAGCGCCTGCCAGAAGATCGGGTCGTCGACGAGCGCGCGGTAGTTGTCGAGCCCGATGAACCTTGCCGGACGCGCGCCCTTCGGTGTCGAGTAGAAGCTGTGCCACAGGTTGGCAATGGCCGGGTAGTGCGTGAACAGCGCGAGCAGCGTCGCGGCCGGCAGCAGCAGCAGCCAGGCGTAAAGCCACTCGCGCGTTCGCGTCATGCTGCATTCACCCTCTCCCCGCCTGCGGGGAGAGGGAGGCTGAGCCAACTGCCGAGGTTGTCGAATCGACCGGACGTCGTATGCACGAGCTCGTTCTGCGTCACGCGCTACTTGTAGCTGCGCAGCAGCCGGTCCCCTTCGCGCTGCGCATCCTTCAACGCCTGCGCGGCACTCTTCGTGCCGGTGAGCGCCGCCTGCAGGCCGTCGTTCAACGCCTTCGTCACCCGCTGATTGTCGTGCGTCGACAGCTCGGCCTTCGCGAACGGGAGCTGATCGCGCGCGACCGCCGCGGCGGGGAAACCGGCGACGTACTTTTTCATCGCCGGCGTCTCCCATGCGTCGGCACGCACGGCGACGTAACCGGTGTCGATGCCCCATTGCGCGGCGCGCTCGGGCGTCGTCACCCACTTGATGAACTTGAACGCCGCTTCGCGCTGCGCGGGCGTCGATTTCTTGAAGATATAGAAGTTGCCACCGCCGGTCGGGCTGCCGCGCTGCTTGGAGGCCGGCAGCATCGCGACGCCAAAGTCGAACTTGGCATTCGCCTTCACGTTCGTGAGATTGCCGGTGGTCGTCCACATCATCGCGACCTTGCGCTCGAAGAAGTCCTTCGGTGTCGTGCCCCATTCGACGATGCCCGGCGGATGCACCTTGTACTTGTTGACGAGGTCGAGCCAGTACGAAAGCGCGGCGACGACTTCCGGCTTGTCGTAATAGACCTCGGTGCCCGCCTGGTTCATCAGGTTGACGCCGTTCTCGATCGCGAGGCCCTGGAACAGCCAGTACGGAAAGCCCGACGACGGAATCTGCACGCCCCACTGCGAGACGTTGCCCGACGCATCTCGCTTCGTGAGCTTCTGCGCGTATTCGCGCATCTCGGTCCACGTTGCCGGCGGCCGGTTCGGATCGAGTCCCGCCTCCTTGAACGCCTCCTTGTTGTAATAGAGCACGACCGTCGAGCGCTGGAACGGGATGCCCCACGTCTTGCCGCCCGTCTGGCTGTTCTCCATGAACGCCGGATAGAAGCTTTTCAACCACGCCTTGTCGTCGGCCGTCTTGATGAGATCGTCGAACGGCACGATCGCGTCCTCGTCGATCAGCGTGAACATGTCGGTCGACAGCAGGATCGACGTCACCGGCGGATCGCCGCTTTTCACCGCGGTCAGCGCCTTGGCGATCGATTCCTGGTAGCTGCCCGAATAGATCGGCCGCAGCTTGATCCCGGGATTTTCCTTTTCGAAATCGGCCGCGAATGCGTCGATGATCTTCGTGATCGGTCCGCCGACCGCGACCGGATAGAAGAACGGCACCTCGACCGGCGACTGCGCGATCGCGGCGGCGGCGACCAGCGCGAGCACCGCGCCCGCGAATGCCCTCAACATGCGACCAAGCTTCATGGCTTCTCCCCTTTGTTGGACGAAATGGTGCATCAGGCCATCAACGTGGCCGGCGATTCCTGCGGCTCGCTCGCCGCGCGCGTACCGCCCGCGTCGAAATAGTGCTGCGCGCCGGGCGCCCAGCGCAGCCACACGGCATCGCCGCGCGCAAGCGCGACGCTGCCGGCGACGCGCGCCGCAAGCGGCTGCCCGCCCACGCGGCAACTGACGAGCGAATCGCCGCCGAGATATTCGACGCTGTCGACGCCGCCGCGAATGCCGCGCTCGAACGCGAGCTCGACGTGCTCGGGACGCACGCCGAGCAATCCCTGCGCGAAGCGCGCATCGACGAGCGCCGGACCTTCGGTGCCCGCGATCACCGCGCCGCCCGCCCCCGCCTCGAGGCGCAGCAGGTTCATCGGCGGCGTGCCGATGAAGCGCGCAGCGAACGTGTTTGCGGGCGTCTCGTAGAGCTGCACCGGCGTTCCGTTCTGCTCGATCCTGCCGTTCTTCATCAGCACGACGCGGTCGGCCATCGACATCGCCTCGACCTGGTCGTGCGTCACGTAGACGATCGTGATGCCGAGCTTTCTTTGCAGCGCACGGATTTCGAGCCGCATCTCGGCGCGAAGCTGCGCGTCGAGATTCGACAACGGCTCGTCCATCAGGCACACGGGCGCCTGCGCGATGATCGCGCGGCCGAGCGCCACGCGCTGCTGCTGCCCGCCCGAAAGCTGCGACGGCTTGCGCTCGAGGAGCGGCGTCAGCCCGAGCAGATCGGCAACGCGCGCGAGGCGCTCGCTTCGCTCGGCCGCCGGCGTGCGGCGCACGCGCAATCCGAACAGCACGTTCTCCGCCACCGTAAGGTGCGGGAACAGCGCGTAGCTCTGGAACACCATCGCGATCGAGCGCGCGGCCGGCGGAAGCCGCGTCACGTCGCGGTGATCGATCAGGATGCGCCCGCCGTCGCAGACCTCGAGGCCGGCGACGAGGCGCAGCGTGGTGGACTTGCCGCAGCCCGACGGCCCGAGCAGCACGTTGAGCGTGCCCGCGTCGAATGCGAACGAGACGCCGTCGACGGCGCGCACCGCGCCACTCGCGGTCGTCCAGACCTTGCTGACGCCGTCAGCGGCAATCGCCGACATGGTGCGGGAACGGCCAACGATGCGCGTTCATGCGCAATGCATCAGGCGTCGAACAGCGCCGTCAAGGCGGCGCCTGGATCGGGCGCGCGCATGAATGCCTCGCCGACGAGGAAGGCGTCGACGCCATGCCTGCGCATCTGCGCGACGTCGCGCCGAGCGAGGATGCCGCTTTCGGTGACGACGATGCGTTCCGGCGGGATGCGCGGGAGCAGATCGATCGTCGTCTGCAGCGAAACGTGGAAAGTGCGCAGGTTGCGGTTGTTGATGCCGATCAGCGGCGTTTCGAGCGCCAGCGCACGATCGAGCTCGGCCGCATCGTGCACTTCGACGAGCACATCCATTGCGTAATCGCGCGCACACGCCTCGAGCCCGGCGAGTCGCGCGTCGTCGAGCGCCGCGACGATGAGCAGCACGGCATCGGCGCCGAGCGCGCGCGACTCGGCGACCTGGTATTCGTCGACGATGAATTCCTTGCGCAACGCGGGAAGCGCGCATGCCGCGCGCGCCTCGACCAGGTATTCGGGCGCGCCCTGGAAGAACGGCCGGTCGGTCAGCACCGAGAGGCACGTTGCACCGGCGCGCTCGTAGGACGCGGCGATCGACGCGGGATCGAACTCGGCGCGCAGCACGCCCTTGCTCGGGCTCGCGCGCTTGATTTCCGCGATGACGGCGGCGCGTCCACTGCCGATCCGCGCACGGATCGCGTCCGCAAAGCCACGCGGCGACGCGGCAGCCCGCGCCTCGCGATCGACGATGGCGAACGGACGTGCGACCTGCGCCGCGATCACCTCCTCGGCCTTGGTCGTCAGAATCTTCGCGAGGATGTCGCTGTCGGCTGCGGGACCCGCCGCTGCTTGCCGACCGTTGGCGCTCAGGTCTGAATTCATGCTTCCTTGCCGATCGCCTGCGTTGCGGCGACGAACGCGTCGAGCTTGCGTCGTGCCGCGCCACTGGCGATCACCTCGCGCGCACGAGCAATGCCGTCCCCGATCGAATCGGCGATGCCCGCCGCATAAAGTGCGGTCCCGGCGTTCAGCACGACGATCTCGCGCGGCGTGCCGTCGGCATCGCCGAGCGCCTCGAGGACCATTTCCTTCGATTGCCGGGCGTCGGTGACCTTGAGGCCGCGGTTCGACTTCATGTGCAGGCCGAAGTCCTCGGGATGAATCTCGTACTCGGTGACTTCGCCGTCCTTGAGCTCGCCGACCATCGTCGCCGCGCCAAGCGATACTTCGTCCATGCCGTCCTTGCCGTAAACCACCAGGGCACGCCGGCTGCCGAGCCGTTGCAGCACGCGGACGTGAATGCCGACGAGATCGGGGTGGAAGACGCCGACCATGCTGTGGCCCGCACCCGCGGGGTTGGTCAGCGGCCCGAGGATGTTGAAGATCGTGCGCACGCCGAGCTCCTTGCGCACCGCCGCCGCGTGCTTCATCGCGCCGTGGTGGGCGGGCGCGAACATGAAGCCGACGCCGGCCTCCGCGATGCAGCGCGCCACCTGCGCCGGCGAAAGCGCGATGTTCGCGCCGAGCGCCTCGAGAACGTCGGCGCTGCCGGACCTGGACGACACCGACCGGTTGCCGTGCTTCGCCACGCGTGCGCCCGCGGCCGCCGCCACGAACATCGACGCCGTCGAGATGTTGAACGTGTGCGACGCGTCGCCGCCCGTGCCGACGATGTCGAGCAGGCCCTCGGCGCCTTCGACATCGACACGCGTCGCGAACTCGCGCATCACCTGCGCCGCGGCGGCGATTTCGCCGATGGTTTCCTTCTTGACGCGGAGCCCGACGGTGAGTGCGGCGATCATCACCGGCGAGACTTCACCGCTCATGATCCGCCGCATCAGCGACAGCATCTCGTCGTGGAAGATCTCGCGGTGCTCGATCGTGCGCTGCAACGCATCCTGGGGCGTGATGGCCATGGGAGTCAGGACAGCAGGTTCGGCAGCGAAAGCGTCCCGGTCGCTCTCATGCCACGGCAGTCGCAGTGCCGACGCCCTCGAGGAAGTTCTCGAGCACCTTCCTGCCGTGCTCGGTGAGGATTGCCTCGGGGTGAAACTGCACGCCTTCGACCGGCAGCTCGCGGTGACGTATCGCCATGATTTCGCCATCGTCCGCCGTCGCCGTGACGTCGAGCACCTCGGGCAGGCTGGCGCGCTCGAGCGCGAGCGAGTGATAGCGCGTGGCGTTGAACGGCGACGGGACGCCGGCGAACACGCCGCGCTGATCGTGGACGATCGACGACAGCTTGCCGTGCATCACGCGCTGCGCCCGGATGACGCGCGCGCCGAACGCCTGCCCGATCGCCTGGTGACCGAGGCACACGCCGAGGATCGGCACCCTGCCCGCGAAGCGCCGCACGAGCGGCACCGAGATCCCGGCCTCGCTCGGCGTGCACGGTCCGGGCGAGATGACGATCCCCTCGGGGTGCATCGACTCGATTTCGTCGAGCGAGGCGGCGTCGTTGCGCACGACCTTGACCGCGGCGCCGAGCTCGCCCAGGTACTGGACGAGGTTCCAGGTGAAGCTGTCGTAGTTGTCGAGCATCAGGAGCATGGCGGCAATCCTTTGCTCGCCGCGCGGTGCGACCCGCGGCGATGCAATCTCACCGCATTCTAGCTCGACCAAAAAAAGACCCCCCGAACTCGCCGTTCGAGGGGCTTCGAGGTAACCGGTCCTGCCGGTACTGCGTCGTTCTAATGTCGCGCGATGCGATTGGCGCCGGGCATCACGGCGAGCGCCGGAACATCCCTACGAGCAGCGAAATGACGAACAGCGCGAGGAAGATGAAGAAGAGGACCTTGGCGATTTCGGCAGCACCGACCGCGATGCCGGTGAATCCGAATACCGCCGCGATCAACGCGATCACGAAAAACACCGCAGCGTATTGCAGCATGACAAACCTCCCGAACTGATTGGACCAACAAATTCCGCGACCATCCGCGCATGCGGACCCTCGCGGTCCTACTCGTCGTAAAAGGCGCTCACCCGGACGCGGCCGTAACGGTCGTGGTCCGGCTCGAAGTCGGTCGCCGCTTCGGCGTACGCATTGATCGATTCGAGCAGTGCCCAGTCGTCGTTCGACGGCAGCGAGCTCGCATCGAGCAGCGGAATCGAATTGAGCTGCGACGCCACCGGATCATGCAGATAGGGGCGCATCGCTCATTGCTCCTCGTGGCCCGGTCGCGGCGTTTCGGACGACTCCCCGGACGATGAGGATGCGCGACGGTTCAGCGCGGGATCCTCGCCCTTCGCGTGCCGCTTGCCCTCGGCCTCGGCCGCATCCATTGCCCGCGCGTCGGCGCTCGATTTCGGCGCGGCGGCGCGTGCCGCGGCGTCGACGCGACCCGACCGCGCGTAATCCTTCGTCGCATCGTTGTATTGCTTCGACGCGGTGTAATTGCCCTCGCCTTGCACGTCCTGCTGGCTTTGCTGGCGGCGCATGCTCTGCTGTTCGCGGTTCTGCTCGCGGCCTTCGTTTTCCATCTTGTGCGTGAAGTCGCGATTGCCGCCGAGCTGGCTCTGCTGGCGCTCCGGCTGCATCTGCGGCTGCCCGCCCGATCCTGCCGGCTGCTGGCCACTGGAACTCGAGCCCTGCTGTTGCTGGTGACCGCCATCGCTGCGCGGATGCTGCTGCTGGCTGCGATCGCTTTGTTTGTTGCGCTGCAGGTCGCGATCCTGTTCCGGCCGGCGCTCCGACTGCTGGCTGTGCTGCTGGCTGCCTTGGCGGCCATGCCCCGATCGGCTTTGCTGTGTACCCATGAAGCCTCCTCGTTATGACGCAGGCGCCCGGGCCGTTTCACCCGGCGGCGTCGATGTGGAGGCATTCTGCGGTGGCGCTCGTGCAGGCGCAGTCGGAGCAGCGCCGATTCGGGAAGTCGGTGCGCCGGCAGGCGGATGTCCCCGTCAGTCCTACGCCGGACGGCGCAAGCGAGCGCGGTGCTTGCGTCAAAGTGCCGCGGTTGAGACGGCGAGCGTCGTCGGCTGCGGCAGCCCGACGCCGGCGTCGGGATCGTCGAGTGCTGCGAACGCGACTTTCGGCATGCCGCCGCGCACGTTGCCGAACATCGTGGCAAACGCCACGTCGACGGCATCGCGTCCGGTGCCGATACGGATCAATCCGGTGAGCGGCGTGATCCCCGTAGGGTCGAAAATCCACCAGCGTCCCCCGATCCACGCTTCGACATACGAATGGAAGTCGGATGGCCCGAGTGCGGCGGGTGCGCCGTAATCCACGCCGGTCACGAATCGCGCCGGATAGTTGAGCCCGCGCAACAGTGCGATCGTCGCATGCACGAAATCGCGGCACACGCCCACGCCGTGCTCGAGCGTATCGAGCGCCGAGGTGGCGATGGTCGAGGTGCCGATGCGGAATTCGACGCGCGAGCGGACCCAGCGGCAAACGGCGTCGACCTGCTCGTGGCCCGGCGCGAGCGCGCCGAACTCGCGCCAGGCGAGCTGCTGCACCTCGTCGGACTGGCAATAGCGGCTCGGGCGCAGGAACGGCAGTACTTCGACCGGAAGGTCCGCGAGGGCGCCCGCGATTACCTGACCCGGCTCGCGCAGGTAATGCGCCACCTCGACGCTGGCGTCGTAGCGAACGTCGAGCGGGCCGGCGGATGCGCGCAGGCGCAACAGCCGATTGCCGAACGCCGGCTCGGTGTCGACGCGCCAGGCAACGGAGGGCGCGACGACGAGCGCCTCGCGCAGCACGCGCTGCTGCCCGGTGTGTGCCGCGTGAACGCTGAAGACGAAATCGGCGTCGCCAAAGACGTCGTAGTGCAGGTTGACCGTGTAGTCGAGGCGAATCAGGCTACCGGCCGATTCGACCGGGCGACGCATGTGCAATAGCCACCGCCGCTCAGCCGGCGGGCAGATCGAAATAGGGATTGAAGCCATGCGGCATCGGCGACGAGTCGCTCGCGCTCACGGCGGGATCGAAATCGACGAGCGCGACCGGACGCATCGCTTCGGCGTCGACGAGCACCTTGCAGCCAGGGGTCAGATCGAGCCCCGCGGCCGAATACTGCGGTGCGACGGCCGGATCGGGATCGACGATGTACCAGGTGCGCCGGCGTTTGCGCACGTCGACGGTGACCACGATCGAATGCAGCGCGCCCATGGGCGCGCACGCCTGGCGTGCGCGTGCCTTGTCGAGCGGCGGCGGCGTGCGGCCGCGCGTTCGCGCCGGCGTGTCGTCGATCGTTGCCTTCGCCTGCTCGCGCGTGGTGCGCAGCGGGGGCTCGTCGATGCCTGGCATTTGCGCAGCGCGAATGAACGCGCGCGCGGCGGCACGCAACTGCATTTTGTCCATGGAGGATCTCTCGATCTGTGACCCTTGTGAGCCAGCACCCGGCATGCCAGTTCCCTCGCGGTCGAAACTCGTGCCAAATCAACGGCACGTCGAGACTGCGACGATGCGCTTCCCGGCAGGAATTACCTGCGCCGGTAAAACCTGCGCCGACGGCGCGCGACGCCGTTGGTAAATCCGCTACGACTCCGCGTCGAGGCCCAACTGCACGAGCTCGGCCGCGCGCAGCACCGCGCGCGCCTTGTTGAACGTTTCCTGCCATTCTGCTTCGGGCACCGAATCGTGCACGATACCGGCGCCGACCTGCACGTACAGCATGCCGTTTCGCAGCACCGCCGTGCGAATCGCGATGGCGAGATCCATGTCGTCCTGGAAACTGATGTAGCCGACGGCGCCCGCGTAGACGCCGCGCGCGGACGGCTCGAGCTCGTCGATGATCTGCATCGCCCGCACCTTGGGCGCGCCGCTCACCGTCCCCGCCGGAAAGCTCGCCGCCAGCACGTCGAAGCTCGTCGTGCCCGGCGGCAGATTGCCTTCGACGTTCGACACGATGTGCATCACGTGCGAATAGCGCTCGATCGCCATCTGCTCGGTCACCCGCACGCTGCCGGTGGCGGCGACGTGGCCGACGTCGTTGCGGCCGAGGTCGAGCAGCATGACGTGCTCGGCGATCTCCTTCGGATCGGCGGCGAGCTCGCGGGCGAGCCGCTCGTCGGCGTCGCGCGTGTCGCCGCGCGGACGCGTGCCGGCGATGGGCCGCAGCGTGATCGTCGACGCTTCCTTGCGCACGAGGATTTCGGGCGAGGCGCCGACGACGTGGAAGTCGCCGAAGTCGTAATAGAACATGTACGGCGATGGATTGAGCGAGCGCAGCGCACGGTAGAGCGACAACGGTGATGCCGCGAACGGAAGATG
Organism: Casimicrobiaceae bacterium; assembly: GCA_035705655.1. Taxonomy (GTDB): domain Bacteria; phylum Pseudomonadota; class Gammaproteobacteria; order Burkholderiales; family Casimicrobiaceae; genus VBCG01. Next base: position 2,180 of record DASSVX010000098.1, on the reverse strand, counting down.
CAACCGCTGCGACAGCACGACCTGCATGATGTCGCCGGCCGCGATGTAGTCCTTGGCGCGCCGCACCGCCGCCTGGAACGCGTCGGCGCCCGTTTCACTTTCGGCGCGCGTGACTTCCGTCGCCGTCTGGAACGGAATGGCGAGTGGCGCACGCGAGGCGCGGCGCAAGTGTTGCAGGCGTTCCTGCGCGCGTGCATACGCGTCGGCTTCGGCGGGATCGGCGTAGACGATCAGCGAAATCTTGCCGCCGAGGTTGTCGATGACGGCGAGCTCGTCGGTGAGCAGCAGCAGCATGTCGGGCAGATCGTCGAGCCCGTCGTCGACGTCGGGTTTGCGCACGCCGAGCGTCGGCTCGATGTGACGCACGGTGTCGTAGCCGAAATAGCCGGCCAGACCGCCGCAGAAGCGCGGCAGGCCAGGTAGCGGCGCCGCGCGAAAGCGGCCGAGGAACGCACGCAGGAACGCGAGCGGGTCGCCGTCGTGGCGCTCGATGACGCCGCGCGCGTCCTCGACCTCCACGTGCGTGCCCTTGACGCGGATGCGCACCTTCGCCGGCAGGCCGATGAACGAGTAGCGCCCGAAGCGCTCGCCGCCGACGACCGATTCGAGCAGGAAGGTATAGCGCTGCTGCGCAAGCTTCAGGTACAGCGACAGCGGCGTGTCGAGATCGGCGAACGACTCGAGCACCAGCGGGATCCGGTTGTAGCCCTGCGCAGCGAGCGCGCGAAACTCCGCCTCCGTAATCATGGACCCCCACGCAATTCGCGGCTTGGGAACGGCCCGGCGCCGCTGATGTTCCCCCCACGCTTGCGGCTCACGCCGCTGCGCTGCCCCCAAAGGGGGCGCAATTCGCGGCTTGGGAACGGCCCGGCGCCGCTCATGTCATTTCACTCGGGCGAGCTCGCCGCGCATTGCCGCGATCGTTGCCCGGTAATCGTCGCTGCCGAAGATCGCGCTGCCGGCGACGAACGTGTCGGCGCCGGCGGCTGCGATGGCGCCGATGTTCTCCACCTTGACGCCTCCATCCACCTCGAGCAGGATTTCGCGTCCCGTGCGCGCCATCGCGGCGTCGACGAGCTTGCGCGCGGCCTTCAGCTTGTCGAGCGCATGCGCAATGAACGACTGGCCGCCAAAACCCGGATTGACCGACATGATGAGCACGAGGTCCAGCTTGTCGAGCGTGTGCATCAGCCAGTCGAGCGGCGTGGCGGGATTGAACACGAGCCCCGCCTTGCAGCCATGGTCGTGAATCAGGTCGATCGTGCGGTCGACATGCTCGGAGGCTTCGGGGTGAAAGCTCATGTACGAGGCGCCCGCATCGGCGAAATCGGGCACGATGCGGTCGACCGGCTTCACCATCAGGTGCACGTCGATGGGCACCGGCGCGTGCGGCATGATGGCGGCGCATACGAGCGGACCCACCGTCAGATTGGGCACGTAATGGTTGTCCATCACATCCAGGTGAACCATGTCGGCGCCGGCCTCGACGACCGCACGCACTTCGTCGCCGAGACGTGCGAAATCGGCAGACAGCAACGACGGTGCAATGCGGTGAGTGTGCGGCATCGGGGACTATAATCTCAGAAAAGATCGGGCAGCAGCGACATGGCGGAGCACAAACGTTACGAAATCACCGTAGCGCCGAAAGTGACCTTTCTTCCGGATCAATCCGATCCGGACAAGAACCATTTCGTGTTCGCGTACACGATCACCGTCACCAACACGGGCGACGTCACCGCGCAACTCGTCAGCCGCCACTGGATCATCACCGATGCCGAGCACCGCGTCCAGGAAGTGAAGGGACAGGGGGTGGTCGGCAAGCAGCCGGTGCTGCGGCCCGGCGAAAGCTTCGAATACACGAGCGGCGCAAGCATTCCCACCGCGGTCGGCACGATGCGCGGGTCGTATCACATGGTAGCGGAGGACGGCCTCGCGTTCGACGTCCCCATTGCGCCGTTCACGCTGTCGATACCGCGCACGCTGCATTGACTCCGCGTGCGCCGTGCCGGCGCGGCTCAATCCTCGTCGTCCGGCCGCCGTTCGCGCTTGCGGCTCGGCGCCATCGTCCACGCGACGATCCCGACCAGAACCAGCAATGCGACGAACGATTCGAATACAAGCCACGCCATTGCCACGCCTCCCCCATCGACATGCAACCCCGATACTGATGCGCTGCGTGC
>DASSVX010000097.1:0-9931 GCA_035705655.1 Casimicrobiaceae bacterium | reverse complement strand
GATCGTCGAGCCGCACCGCAGCCAGTTCCGCGCGAAGAAGGACGCGTATCGCGCGATGGCGCAGTCGCTTCTTGGCGAAGTGGGGCTCGGCAATTTCGCCGACAAGTATCCGTGGGAGCTGTCGGGCGGGATGCTGCAGCGCGCGTCGCTGTGCCGCGCGCTGATCCACGATCCGCGCCTGCTGCTGCTCGACGAGCCGTTCGGGGCGCTCGATGCGTTCACGCGCGAGGATCTGTGGCAGGTGCTGCAGAAGCTCTGGATGGAGCGCAACCCGACGGTGATCCTCGTCACGCACGATCTGCGCGAGGCGGTGTTTCTCGCCGACACCGTCCACGTGATGAGCGCGCGTCCGGGCCGCGTGCTGACGACGCATCGCGTGGACATCCGCCGGCCGCGCACGCTCGACGATCTTTTCACCGACCAGGCGTCGCAACTCGTGCACGAGCTGCGCCGCCACATCGCGCACGATCGTCCCGTCTAGAGAAACTCCGAATGCGATCCGTTCACGAGCTTGGTGTACCCGCGGATACGGCGGTCACGCAACCCGCGTCGTCGCGGCCCCGGCGCCTGCGGGAGCGCATCGGCAAGCGCGTGCGTGAGCTTGCCGCTCCCGACCACGTCTTCCCGGTGCTGGCGATCATTCTGTTCTTCGTGGTGTGGGAGATCGTCTGCCGGGTGTTCAGCGTGCCGGTGTTCATTCTCCCGAAGCCAAGCGAGTTTCTCGGCGTGCTGATCACGAAGTGGCCGGCCATCCTGCCCAACGCCGTGCAAACGCTGTACACGACGATCGTCGGCTTCGCGCTCGGCGTGCTGGTGGGGGCGGCGATCGGCGCATGCATCGGACTGTCGCGCTTCGTCTATCGCGTGACGTATCCGCTGCTGATCGGCTTCTACAGCGTGCCGAAGATCGCCGTCGTGCCGATCCTCGTGATCTGGTTCGGCATCGGCACCATTCCCGCGATCCTGACGGCTGCCATCATGTGCCTCTTTCCGGTCGTCGTGAATGTCGCAACGGGCCTCGCCACGACCGAGCCCGAGCTCGAGGACGTGCTGCGCTCGCTCGGCGCAAGCAAGCTCGACATCCTGCGCCGCGTCGGCCTGCCCCGCTCGATGCCTTATTTCTTCGCGTCGCTCAAGATCGCCGTTTCGCTTGCGTTCGTCGGCACCGTGGTCGCCGAGACGGTGGCGGCCAACATCGGGATCGGCAGCATGATGATCCTCGCGAGCTCGACGTTCGACGTGCCGCTGGTTTTCGCCGGCGTGTTCCTGCTGGCGGTGCTCGGCGTCGCGATGTATGCGGTCTTCGCGCTGATCGAGCGGCGCGTCACGTTCTGGGCGCGGCGCAACGCCGACGTTGCCGTGTAGGCTCCGCGTTCAGCCGGGGCCCGGCCGCTCGCCCGCGCGCTTGGCTGCTGCATGCGCGACGGCAAAGGCCCGATGCTCGTCGCCGTGGTATTCGTCGTACGCGTTGTTGAACGCCTCGAGGAACGCACGCTTCTGATGCTCGTTGTACTGGTCGGTCTGCGCCTCCGGCAGGTCGGCAATCGCCTTGTACGGCATGTCACGCGGCCTTGCCGAGGTGGCGCCTGACGTCGTCGGCCATCGGCCCTGCCTTCTGCACCGCCGTTCGCAGCTGCTCCTCGGTGACGCCCAGCTTTTGCGACCAGTACGAAAGCTCGTGCGGCTGGCTGACGTTGATGCGAGTACGGTCGCCCGCTCCGCGTTCGTTCAGGTTGTCCGCCATGATGCCTCCATCGAAAGTCGGAAACAGGCCCAGCATAGGGCACGCTGCAGCCTGTTTCTGTCGGAGGCGCGGCGATACCGGCGTGAGCGTGGCGCCTACGGGCGGCGAGGGCTACGCCATCTCGCGCAGCGCGCGCACCGCGAGCCGATAACCGGCCGGCCCGAGGCCGGCGATCACGGCCGTCGCCGCCAGCGACACGTACGAGCGGTGGTAGTGCGGCTCGCGCCGATGGATGTTGGAGATGTGCACCTCGATGATCGGGCCCGGGAACATTTTCAGCGCGTCGAGAATCGCGATCGACGTGAACGAATAGGCGGCGGGATTGATGATGATCGCGCCGGCCTCGTCGATCGCCTCGTGGATCCAGTCGACGAGCTGCGCTTCGCTGTTCGTCTGCCGGAACACGATCGGGCACGCACCGGCTTCGTCGCGGCACTGCGCTTCGATTTGCGCGAGGCTCGCGGTGCCGTAAATCGATGGCTCGCGCTGGCCGAGGCGGTTAAGGTTGGGGCCATTGAGGATATGGAGCGGTTTGGTGCCGGCGTCGTTCATGGTGTCGATGTCAATTCGCGGAACGGGCCTCTCGCCGAATGTCGACGATCAACCCTTGTAGCCGAACATGCGCGGCAGCCACAGCGTGGTCTCGGGCACGAACGTGATCACCGCCAGCACGACGATCGCCGCGGCGATGAACGGCACGCATTCGCGTACGATTCTGGCGAGCGGCTGCGAGGTCATGTTCGCGACGATGAACAGCAGCAGGCCGAACGGCGGCGTCAGGAGGCCGATCATCACGTTGACGACGACGACCACGCCGAAATGGACGAGGTCGACGCCGAGAACCTTCGCCGTCGGGATCATGATCGGAACGATCACGAGCAGGATCGTCGTGCCCTCGAGCAGGCAGCCCAGGACCAGCAGAATCGCGTTGATCAGCAGCAGGAACGCGACCTGCGACAGGTGAAAGCCGGCGATGAAGTGCGCGACCGACGCCGGCACGTTCTCGATCGTGACGACGTAGTTGAAGACCAGCGCGCCTGCGATCAGCATGCCGACCGACGTCGTCGCCTTCGCGCTCGACAGCAGCACGCCGTAAAGCTGGCGCAGGCTCATCGCGCGATAAATCACCGCGGCCGCCAGGAGCGCATACGCGGCCGCTGCTGCCGCGCCCTCGGTGGGCGTCATCACGCCGCCGTAGATGCCGAACAGCAGGATGACCGGCAGCAGCAGCGCCGGAAATGCATCCAGCGCGATCTTCGGGATTTCGCGCAGTGGCACCGAAGGCTCGACCGGATAGTGCCGCCGGCGCGCAATCACCGTGTTCATCACCATGAACGCGACGCCCAGCATGAGGCCGGGAACGACACCGCCGAGGAACAGGTAGCCGATCGACGTGTCGGCGACGAGCGCATACACGACCATCGGAATCGACGGCGGAATGATCGGACCGATGATCGCGGCACACGCGGTGATCGCGGCGGCATACGAAACCGGATAGCGGCCCTCGCGCGTCATCATGCCGATGATCACGCGGCCGATCCCCACGGCGTCGGCGATCGCCGAGCCCGACATGCCGGCGAAGATCACGTTCGAAACGACATTGACGTGACCGAGGCCGCCGCGAAAGCGGCCGACCAGGACGAGGCAGAATCTGAGCAGCCGGTCGGTGAGGCTGCCGGTGTTCATCAGGTCGGCCGCGAGGATGAACAGCGGCACCGCGAGCAGCACGTAGCTGCTGTAGAGGCCGTTCAGGATCTGCTCGGCTGCGGTACCGGCGTCGAGCCCGGCGCTGACCAGGTAGAAGATCGACGCGCCGATCATCGCGAGGCCGATCGGCAGTCCGAGCACCGCAAGCAGGACCAGCACGCCGATGCACAGCGTGAACGGCGACAGCGTCACCGGAAATCACCCGCCTGTTCGATCGTCGATTCGGCGGGCTCGGTCGCGCGCAGCGTGCGCCACACGAGGCGCACGTGATTGACGATGCATGCAACGGCGAACAGCAGGTAGATCGAATACAGCGCGTCGAAGCGCATGTGCAGGTACGCCGAGTGCTCGCGCTTCATGAAGACGACGTACTTCCACGTTGCGGGAAGCGACCAGGCGAGCAGCACGATCAGCGCGATGCTGGAGACGACGGTGAAGCCGCGCTGGAGGCGGCGCGGAACGATGCCGTAGACAATGTCGAAACGCACCTCTTCCCGGTCGGACAGGATGAACGAGGCGCTCCACAGCACGACCCACAGCCAGCACAGGACCGTGACCTCCTCGGTCCAGCCGAGCGGGCGGTTCAGGACATAGCGAAAGAAGATCTGCAGCAGGAAGCTCACGAACATCGTCGCCATCAATGCGACCGCGACGTGGTCCGCGAGCTTGCGCAGCCTGCGCCCCGGGCTCAGGCGCATTCACGCCTCACAGCGCGTTGATGCGCTCGAGCGCGCCCTTCGGCCAGTCCTGCCCGTACTTGTCGACGTATTTCTTCTGCGCGTACGTGCGGAAGGCATTGACGTCGGGCGTGTACACCTTCTTGCCCTGTGCCTTGAAGAACTCGACGACGTCCTTCTCCTGTCCGTTGAACTTGGTCGTGTAGTCGTCGATCGCCTTCTCGGCTGCCGCCTGGAACTTCGCCTGCACCGCCGGCGACATCGCGTCCCACGTCTTCGTCGACACCGCCATCACGTCGTATCCGATCACGTGGCTCGTCAGCACGAACTGCGTCGTCACCTCGTAGAACTTCATCAGCTTCGAGAGCAGCAGCGGATTGTCCTGGCCGTCGATGGCGCCCGTCTGCAGCGCGGTGTACACCTCGGCGAACGCGACCGGCGTGGGATTGACGCCGATCGATTCGCCCAGGAACTGCCAGAACTCACCCGGCGGCATGCGCAGCTTGATGCCGGCGAGATCCTGCGGCGTGCGGATGGTCTTGTCGGGCTTCAGGTTCACGTGACGTGCGCCGAAGTAAACCGGCGTGATGATCTGGATGTCGAGCTTGTCGCGCGCCATCTTCATGAACTCGCGCCCGATATCGCTGCGAAACGTCTTCCTGAGATGATCGGGATCGCGGAACAGGTACGCCGACGTCATCAGCGACCACGCCGGCAGCTGCTTCGAAATGTCCTGCGGCGCGAGGTTGGCCATCTCGAGGTTGCCGCGCTGCAGCGCGACGAGCTCGGTGCCCTGCTTGAACAGCGTGTTGTTCCAGTACGGCTCGAACTCGAAGCTGTCCTTGATCGCGGCGGCAAAATTCTTGTATGCCTCGGCGCGCAGGTCCTGCTCGGTGAACGCGCTCGAGAAGCGCAACTTCGTCTTGCCTTGTGCGAGTGCTGCCGGCACGGCGCCGGCGGCGACGAGGGAAGCACCGGCCTTGAGGAACGTGCGGCGGTCGAGCGGCGAAGCCGGATTCATGACACCTCCTGAATGAGGATCGGGCGTCTGGCCGGCCCGATCGGATTATTGGATAATGGCCGAGGCATCGGAGAGTAGCAAGATCGTCCGAGCCTGCCAAGCATCGCGTTCGGCCGGTATGATCGGCGCGCGAGCGTCTACATCGCGCGCTTTCGACTCATCCACGTTACATCGACCAAAGCAATGATTGAATCGGCAACCGGCGCCGCGACGCTCAGCGACAGGGTTTACAGCCGCATTCGCAGCGACGTGATCCTGTGCCGCCTCGCACCCGGTCAGCGCCTGACGCTCGACCGGATGCGCGATGTCTACGGGACGAGCATCGGCACGCTGCGCGAGGTGCTGAACCGGCTCGCGTCCGAGGGCTTCGTTGCCGCCGAAGGCGCGCGCGGGTTCGAGGTTGCGCCGACATCCGTCGAGAACCTGCGCGAGGTGGCCGCGGTTCGCCAGCTCCTCGAATGCCACGCGCTGCGCGAGTCGTTCGCGGCAGGCGACATCGAATGGGAAGGCAGGATCGTCGCCGCGCACCACAAGCTCGCGATACTCGAAAGGCGGATGGTCGAAGGCGACCATTCCGAAAGCGAGGCGTGGAAGCGATACGACGCCGCGTTCCACAACGCGTTGATCTCGGCTTGCGGATCGAAGCTGCTGCTCGAAATGCACGCGGCGATCTACGACAAGTATCTTCGCTACCTGGTGCTGGCGGACGTCTTCCGCGGCGAGGTCGCCGCCAGCGAGCACCGCAGGCTGCTGGAATACGCGCTCGCCCGCAATTCGGAAGCGGCGCAGCGGATGCTGGTGACGCACGTGCGGGATTGCGTTGCGCATATCATCGGCAAGGGCCTCGTGCACACGAGCGCCTAGCTTCCGCGCCACGCACGCGTCGCGCGTCCGCCTCCGACTCCCCGGGATTCTTCCATGCGCCGATCGATCGCCACCGTTTCGATGAGCGGCACGCTGCGCGACAAGCTCGAGGCGATCGCCGCGGCGCGCTTCGACGGCTACGAGCTTTTCGAGAGCGATCTGTTGTACTACCACGCGTCGCCGGCCGAAGTCGGTGCGCTTGCCGCCGACCTCGGCCTCGCCTGCGAGCTCTACCAGCCCTTCCGCGACTTCGAAGGCTCGGATAGCGCTGCGTTCGAGCGCAGTCTCGAGCGCGCCGAGCGCAAATTCGACGTGATGCATGCGCTCGGATGCCGGCTGATGCTCGTCTGTTCGAACACGCGCGCCGACATGATCGCCGACGAGGCGCTGATGGCCGATCAACTCCATGCGCTGGCGGAACGTGCGGCGCGGCGCAACCTCCGCGTCGGTTACGAGGCGCTCGCGTGGGGCCGCGTGGTCAACCGCTTCGCGCAGGCGTGGTCGATCGTGCGGCGTGCGAACCATCCGCACCTCGGACTGATCCTCGACAGCTTTCATACGCTGTCGCTGCGCGACGATCCGGCCGGCATCGCGAGCATTCCCGGCGACCGGATCTTTTTCCTGCAGATGGCCGACGCGCCGTGGCTCACACTCGACGTCACGAACTGGGCACGGCATCACCGCAACTTTCCGGGACAGGGGCAGCTCGACGTCGTGCGCTTCTTCGAGCAGGCGCTGCTCGCCGGCTACAGCGGGCCGCTGTCGCTCGAGATCTTCAACGACGTGTTCCGCCAGACGCCGAACCGGCGCACGGCCACCGACGCGATGCGCTCGCTCCTGTTCCTCGAAAGCGAGGTGCGCGAGCGCCTGCAAGCCGATGCCGCGGGCGCCGGCGCGCCGGTGGCAAAACGCGCGCTCGAGCGCATCGACCTCTTCGATGCACCGGCAGCCGCTCGATTCTCGGGGGTTGCGTTCCTCGAGTTCGCCGTCGACGAAGCCGCCGCGGCCGAGCTCGCCGCGTGGTTCGAACGGCTCGGGTTTCGCCGCGCCGGAAAGCATCGTTCGAAGGAGGTGACGCTTTACCGGCAAGGCGAGGTCAACGTGATCCTCAATGCCGACCCGGCATTGCCTGCGCGGGACTTCTTCGCCGCCCGCGGCCCGTCGGTGTGTGCGCTCGGCCTGTGGACCGACGACCCGGTGCGTGCACAAAACCGCGCCACCGCATTGCAAAGCGCCCGCGCCGAGGGCCGCGTGGGGCCGAGCGAGGTGCCGATTCCGGCGATCGTCGCGCCGGGCCGCACCATCATCTATTTCGTCGACGAGGCGCTCGCGCCCGATCGCCTGTTCGAAATCGACTTCGATCTCGACGCAACCGGGCAGAATGCACCCGGACCCGTGCGCCGCGTCGATCATGTCGCGTTCGGCCTGCCGCTGGGCGAGCTCGACACATGGGTGCTGTTCTGTCGCGCCGTTCTGGGCATGGAGGTTGGCGACAGCCTCGAGCTTGCCGATCCGTTCGGCCTGGTCCGCAGCGCGGGCGTTGCAACGCCCGACCGGCGGCTCCGCTTCGTGCTCAACGTGTCGCTGGGCGAGAAGACCGGCAACGCGCGTACCGTGAACGCGTCCGGCGGAAGCGCCACCGTGCATCATCTGGGCGTTGCCGTCGACGACGCGCTGGCCGCGGCCGAATCGCTGCGCCGATCGGGCATGCCGCTCGTCGCGGTCTCGGCGAACTACTACGACGATCTTCTCGCGCGCACCGATCTCGACGTGGCTACGCTCGACGCGATGCGGCACGCATCGGTTCTCTACGACAGCGCGGGCGGCGGCGAATATCTGCACGGTTACACGCCGGTGTTCGCCGATCGTTTCTTCGTCGAGATCGTGGAGCGGCGCGGCGGATACGACGCGTACGGAGCGCTGAACGCGCCGGCGCGCATGGTTTCGCAGGCCCAGGCGCGGTCGCCGCGACGCGCGTGACCGGCGCGGTGCCACGTCCTGCGAGAGCCGCATGAACCGCATACGCGTCGTCGACTCGCACACCGGCGGCGAGCCGACGCGCGTGGTCGTCGAGGGCGGGCCGGATCTCGGCCACGGCCCGCTCGCCGAGCGCCGCGAGCGATTTCGAAGCGCGCACGACCACATCCGCTGCGGCATCGTCAACGAGCCGCGGGGCTCGGATGCCGTCGTCGGCGCGCTGCTCTGCGCGCCCGTCGATCCGGCGTGCGCGGCGGGTGTGATCTTCTTCAACAATGCCGGCTGCATCGGGATGTGCGGCCACGGCACGATCGGGCTTGCGGTGACGCTCGCGCATCTCGGCCGCATCGCGCCCGGCGTGCACCGCATCGAAACGCCGGTCGGCGCGGTGCGCGTTGAATTGCTCGACCGCCACCGGGTCACGCTCGATAACGTGCCGAGCTATCGGCACGCGGCGAACGTCGAAGTGCCGGTGCCCGGGTTCGGCACGGTGAAGGGCGACGTCGCCTGGGGCGGCAACTGGTTCTTCATCGTCGAATCCCCGGGTCTCGACATCGTTGCGTCGAACGTCGGGCGCCTGACGGCGTTCGCCCGGGCACTCCGAGCGGGCCTCGCGGCGAAGCGTATCCGCGGGGCCGAGGGCGCCGAGGTCGACCACGTCGAGGTGTATGCGCCGCTCGCGACGGCGGCGCGCGGCAGCCGCAACTTCGTGCTGTGCCCGGGCAACGCCTACGATCGCTCGCCCTGCGGGACGGGGACGAGCGCGAAGCTCGCCTGTCTGCATGCGGACGGCGCGCTGCGTCCGGGCGAGACATGGCGCCAGGAAAGCGTGACCGGAAGCGTGTTCGACGCGTCGTTCACGCTCGACGCCGCCGCGCCCGGCCGCATCGTGCCGCGGATCACCGGAAGCGCGTACGTCACCGGCGAATCGGCGCTCGTCTTCGACGAGGACGATCCGCTGCGCTGGGGCATGCCGCGCCACGACGCGTCGTAAGTCCCGCCGTTTTGCAGCGCGGCCGAATCTACGAAGGCGCGCGCGGCACTCGCCTGACGTGCATCCGGGTGAGCTCGGCCTCTCCCGCGGCTTCTGCGGCGACCGATCCGATTTCGCAGCGGTGGAACCCGAGATCGCGCAGCGTGCGGTCGTCGAGCGCGCGCAGTGCGTGGTAGATCGACCGCGATTGCCGCCGGCGCTGGTAGCGCTCCACTACGCCGCGGAACCATTCACGGACCGTGCGCCCCGCGGCATGCAGGAGGGCCGCCATGACGGCGGCTCGACGCATGCGAGCCGCCTGGAACACCTCGTAGCTCGTCGACCATCCGAACATGGGCTCGTCGGGACTTGCCACGTAACCGTCGCCCGATTCGAACAGAATTTCCCATCGCGGCGGTGCGAACCGCCCGCCGGTGCGCGGCGCCGGTCCGCAGCTCGCGTCGTTGCCCGCCGCCGCCGTCGTCCATCGCATCGTTGCCGGCGTGCTGCTTGCGGCGCCGTTGCGGCTTTCGTCATGCACCGGGACGGCGCTGCGTTTGCGCGTGCACGAGGGTTCGCCAGTCAGCGAGCGGATCGGGTCGACTCCGAAGTACATCACGGTCGTTCCTTTCGAAAAGATCGATTGACGCAATGGCACGTTTTCGCCCGGAAGTGCCGGCCGGGGATCGGCTGCCGCTTCCTTGCGCCACCTCCCGCGTGCGAGAGTGAGATGAAGTCTAGTGAGCGAATGCGGCATGCATGTTTCGCCACCGCGACAGTTTTGTTTCCTGTGTAGCGGCGCGAGCCGCGCTGCCGGGAAGGCCGGCTGCTCCCCGATTTGTTTCGTTTGTTTCACCCGCCGGCCCCGGGGCGCGCGCCGGGCGAATTCCCTTTATGCTGTCGCAAACGATCCGACCGTCCCTGGCAGCAATGAGCCCGAACACGACGATCCTGGTGGTCGACGACGA
>DASSVX010000096.1:0-6188 GCA_035705655.1 Casimicrobiaceae bacterium | reverse complement strand
CGTATGCAGGACCACTTCACTCATGACCTTGCCTCCGGGCCCTCGCGGGCGGTCCTACTTCGTGGGGGATACGATCGTAGCCGACGTGATGAGCACGGGCTCGGTCGTGAGCGAGCGGGGATCGACCGGTGCCGCACCTTGCACCTTGCGCCCGCCCTTGCTCATCTTCGCGATCTTGTCGACGACGTCCATGCCGGACACGACCTTGCCGAATACCGTATAGCCGATGCCGGCCGGATCGGGCGAGCGGAAATCGAGCGGCTTGTTGTTCGCGACGTTGATGAAGAACTGGTCGGTCGCCGAATCGGGATTGGACGTGCGCGCCATCGCGATCGTCCCGGGCACGTTGTGCAGCCCGGCCTTGCTGCTCGTCTGCGCCTCGTTGACGATCGGCGGACGCGTGGGCCGCGGACTGAAATCGGCCGTGTAGGCACCGCCCTGGATCATGAAGCCGTCGATCACGCGGTGGAACTGCGTGCCGTTGTAATGGCCGTCCTTGACGTAATGAAGGAAGTTGTCGACCGTCTTCGGTGCAGCTTCGGGATAGAGCTCGAGCTTGATCGTGCCGGCGGTCGTGTCGAGCTCGACCTCGGGATTGGCGCCGAGCGCGGACCCCGCGAACAATCCCAGCGCGAGGACGGACAACAATCTGCGAACCATCGAGCGGCTCCTTGTCATTTGGGGGCGGGGGGTGTCTCGCGGATCAGCTTGAGCTTGGCGGCCGCGGTGCGATTGCGCTTGTCGAGCGCAACCGTCTTCTCGTATTCCACCTGCGCAAGGCGCGCATAGACGTCGCCGAGGTTCTCGTGCGCGACCGCGTAGTCGGGGGCCGTGCGCACCGCGAGCTCGAGCTCGTCGCGTGCCTGCGCATACTCGCCCTTTTGCGCATACAGCACCGCGAGATTGTTGCGCGGCTCGGGGAGCTCCGGAAAATCGGCGAGGAGCGCGCGAAAGACCGCGATCGCGTCGTCGGTCTTGCCCTCGTCGGTGAGTGCGATCCCCTTGAGGAAGCGCGCCTGCGGCTCGCGTGGCCGCTCGGCGATCAGCCGGTCGAGCGCCGCCGTGGCGTCGGCGTACTGCTTCCGCTCGAGCAGGCTCTTCGCTTCGTGCAGCGATTGCGTGTAGACCCTGCGCTGCGTCTCGTCCATCTGGCGCGGGTCCTGCGTCGCCGGCGGCGACTGGGCGCGGGCGGCCGTCGCAAGCGATGCGAGCAGGAACAGTGCTGCGAATCGGCGAATGGTTGGCGGGGGCATGGCGGCGGGCGGCGAGTGCCGTTTCGCGTGCGTGAATTCTAACCCACCGGAGTGACGCCCGATTCCGAGCGCAACCGGGCCACGGTGGTGTCGATCAGCCGGCGCGCAATCGATACCGGGCTCGGCAGGTCGGGCAGCGCATCGACAGCGAACCAGCGGGCGTCGGCGATTTCCGACGCGTCGGGCACGATCTCGCCACCCGCGTAATGCGCGGTGTACGCGATCATCAGCGAGTGCGGGAACGACCACGACTGGCTCGCGAAGTAGTGCAGGTCGGTGACGTCGATGCCGACCTCCTCGCGCACTTCGCGGTGGACGCAGTCCTCGATCGACTCGCCCGCCTCGACGAAGCCGGCCAGCGCGCTGTACATGGCACCCGGGAAGCGGTTCGCACGCGCGAGCAGCACCTCGCGTTCGCGCGTGACGAGCACCATCATCGCCGGCGAGATACGCGGGTAGGCGACGTAACCGCAGGCGCCGCAGTGCTTCGCGCGCTCGCCTTCCTTGTCGTGCATCGGGGCGCCGCAGCGTCCGCAGTAGCGATGCGTGCGGTCCCACTCGATCACCTGGAACGCGCGCGCCGCGATCGCGAGCAGCGGCTCGGACAGCCGCAGGAAAAGCGCGCGCAGCCCCGTGAGCGCGTATCCGGGCGGCGAAGCGGCGTCGGGCAGCAGCATCGCCACGCAGTGGACGCCGTCGAGCGTCCCGAGGTAGTGGCGTGCGCCGCGAAGGCCCGCGCGCTCGAGGTCGCCCACCAGCGGAATGGCGGGGTTTTTCTCGTCACCGGCGACCAGCAGCCTTGCGCCGGCGAACGCGAAAGCCATCGACGCGGCGGGGACGAGCGACGGCGCGACATGCGACGGCGTGAAGCCTTCGGGCGTATGCATCATCGTTGGCGGGCGGCGTGTTCGGTCTCGAATGGCGGTCATGGTAGTGCGTGCGGCGGGCGCTGCAGCCCGAGGTGCGACAAGCGCAGCGTGCTGCGCCGGCCCGTACGCGCGCCCGCCGCTACGCACGCACGCCCGCCGCTATAATGCACGGTTCACCATCGAGGAAGGCAAGCGGCATGGAACCCGAACACGTCAATGCGATCGGCAACGCCCTCGACGGCCTGAAGGCGCGCACGCGCGAGCTTCGGAGGTATCTTTGACTTCGATGCGAAGGCGACACGGCTTGCCACGCTAGACCGCGAGCTCGAGGATCCGAAGATCTGGGACAACCCGGCGCGCGCGCAGGAGCTCGGCCGGGAGAAGAAGCTGCTCGACGGCGTGGTGCACACGCTTCGTGACCTGCAAAAGGAAATCGACGACAGCAGCGAGCTGTATGCGCTCGCGCGCACCGAATCCGACGACGATACGCTGCTCGCCGTCGAGGCAGACGCCGGCAAGCTCGAGCGCGGCGTCGCCGATCTCGAGTTCCGCCGGATGTTCCACAATCCGCTCGACCCCGGCAACGCGTTCGTCGACATCCAGGCCGGCAGCGGTGGCACCGAGGCGCAGGACTGGGCGGCGATGCTGCTGCGGATGTACCTCCGCTACTGCGAGCGCAAGGGCTACAAGGCCGACGTGCTCGAGGAGTCGCCGGGCGAAATCGCTGGCATCAAGAGCGCATCGATCAAGGTCGACGGCGACTACGCCTACGGCTACCTGCGCACCGAAACCGGCGTGCACCGGCTGGTGCGCAAGAGCCCGTTCGATGCCAACGCGCGGCGGCATACGTCGTTCGCGAGCGTGTTCGTCTATCCCGAGGTCGACGAATCGATCGAGGTCGACATCAACCCTGCCGAGCTGCGCATCGATACCTACCGCGCATCCGGCGCGGGCGGGCAGCACGTGAACAAGACCGATTCGGCGGTGCGCATCACCCATCTGCCGACGAACATCGTCGTGCAGTGCCAAACCGACCGCTCGCAGCACCGCAACCGCGCCGAGGCGTTCGCGATGCTGAAGTCGAAGCTCTACGACCTCGAGTTGCGCAAGCGCCAGGAGCAGCAGGCGAAGCTCGAGGATACGAAGACCGACATCGGCTGGGGACACCAGATCCGCTCGTACGTGCTCGACCAGTCGCGCATCAAGGACCTGCGCACCAGCTACGAGGTGGGCAATACGCAGGCCGTGCTCGACGGCGACCTCGACGATTTCATTTCTGCGAGCCTCAAGCAGGGGGTGTAGTGAACGACAGGACGAACGCTTCGCCGGACAACGCAAGCACCGACGAGAACCGCATCATTGCCGAGCGCCGCGAGAAGCTTGCTGCGCTGCGTGCAGCGGGCAACGCGTATCCGAACGATTTCCGGCGCACCGCGCTGGCAGGCGACTTGCACGCCGCTCACGATGGCAAGGACAGCGCGGCACTCGAAGCCGACGCGATCGAAGTCGCCGTTGCCGGGCGGATGATGCTGAAGCGCGTGATGGGCAAGGCGTGCTTCGCGGCGCTGCAGGACATGTCCGGGCGCATCCAGCTTTATGTCACGCTCGACGGCGTCGGCGAAGGCGCGCTCGATGCGTTCAAGCGCTGGGACCTGGGCGACATCGTCGGCGCGACGGGAACGCTGTTCAAGACGAAGACCGGCGAGCTCAGCGTCAAGTGCGATGCGGTCCGGCTGCTCTCGAAGGCGCTGCGGCCGCTGCCCGAGAAGTTTCACGGCATGACCGATCAGGAGCAGCGCTACCGCCAGCGGCACGTCGATCTCATCACCAACCTGCAGGCGCGCGACGTCTTCGTCAAGCGCTCGCGCATCGTGCAAGCGATCCGCGAGTTCTTCGTCGCCCGCGGCTTCCTCGAGGTCGAGACGCCGATGATGCATCCGATCCCCGGCGGCGCCGCGGCGCGCCCGTTCGCGACGCATCACAACGCGCTCGACATGCCGCTGTACCTGCGCATCGCGCCCGAGCTCTATCTCAAGCGTCTCGTCGTCGGCGGACTCGAGCGCGTGTTCGAGATCAATCGCAGCTTTCGCAACGAGGGCATCTCGACACGGCACAACCCCGAGTTCACGATGCTCGAGTTCTACGAGGCCTACGCCGACTACCGCGACCTCATGGACCTGACGGAGGTGCTGCTGCGCGAGGTGGCGCAGCGCGTGTGCGGAACGACGACGATCGTGTACCAGGGTGAAACGATCGACCTCGCGCAGCCGTTCCCGCGCATGACGATGGCCGAGGCGATCCGGCGCCACGGCGGCATCGAGTACGCCAACGTCGATCTGTCAGACCTCGCGACATTGCGGCGCGCGCTGGCGCCGTTCGAGGTCGAGGTGTTCGACAGCGACGGCGTCGGCTTGCTGCAGCTCAAGCTCTTCGAGGCGACGACCGAGGAAAAGCTCCTGCAGCCGACGTTCATCGTCGCGCATCCGACCGACGTGTCGCCGCTTGCGCGCGCGAGCGACGCCGATCCCGCGGTCACCGATCGCTTCGAGCTTTTCATCGCGCGACGCGAGATCGCGAACGGTTTCTCCGAGCTCAACGATCCGGAGGATCAGGCGGCGCGCTTCATGGCGCAGGCGAAGGCCAAGGAAGCCGGCGACGAGGAGGCGATGTATTACGACGCCGATTACGTGCGCGCGCTCGAATACGGGCTGCCGCCGACCGCGGGCGAGGGTATCGGCATCGACCGGGTGGTCATGCTGCTCACCGACGCCGCATCGATCCGCGACGTGATCCTGTTCCCGCACATGCGTCCGGAGGCTTAGCGGGTGCGCGCGGCATCCGTGCGGTTCTGGCGCTGGTCAGGCGGTCCGGGCGGTAGCGCCGCGCGCCGTTGCGTTGCGATCGATCCACGCAGCGAAGGCAGCGAGGAACTTCTGCAGGAACTCGCGCGTCGAGTCCTTGGCGATGTTCCCCTGCGCATCGAAGAGTTCGGTGGCACCGCCGATGTATGCCTCGGGCTGCTGCAGCGCGGGCATGTTGAGGAACACCAGCGACTGGCGCAGCGCGTGGTTCGCGCCAAACCCGCCGATCGCACCCGGCGATACGCTGATCACCGCGGCCGGCTTGCCGTTCCAGGCGCTTTTGCCGTACGGACGCGAGGCGATGTCGATCGCATTCTTCAGCACGCCGGGGACCGAGCGGTTGTACTCGGGCGTGACGAACAGCGCGGCGTCCGCCTGCTCGATGCGTGACTTGAACGCCGCCGAAGCGGGCGGCGGATTGGCCTCGTCGTCCTGGTTGTAGAGCGGAAGATTGCCGATCTCGACGATTTCGAGCGCGAGCGACGGCGGCGCCATCCTGGCCAACGCCGTCGCCATCTTGCGGTTGAACGATTCCCTGCGCAGGCTTCCAACGAGCACTGCGACGTTCCATCGATGATCCATCGGCTGTTCCTCGTTTGTTGCGGGCGTCGACGAGCGCGCTTTCCCACTGCGCCGCGCGCCCCGTGGAGTACGAGAGCATCGCAGGCGCCGAAGTTCCGATTGGCAATGCAGTGCGGCCGCGACGCCGTTGAATCGTGCCGCAACGCCGCAGAATCGGGCAACGAGCGCGACCGGCGGTCCGCCGATGAATGTCATAATCGGCGCTTCGGGGTGTAGCGCAGTCCGGTAGCGCGCTTGCTTTGGGAGCAAGATGTCGGAGGTTCGAATCCTCTCACCCCGACCAATTCCCCTGGGTGTATTCCGGTCACATAGGTGACGGTTTATACCGGAGACATGGGTAACACTTTCGGCCCGAACCGGCGTTAGCCTGTTCGGGCCGACCTGTCTCATAACGACGAACTGGTCGAAACGTCGTCACGTCAGTGGACCTGCTCGATCTCACCGCTTTTGTCGCACGGGTCCGGCTTGCACGCGACGTGCTATGGCTTGGGCGAGCGCTGATGACGATGGGGAGACGGTCGCTGTGGGCGCCCGTACATCCAGATACTCGCGCAGCGCGATCGCGAGCAGCGCGTTGAGTGATACACCGAGTTCGCCTGCGTAGCGCCGTCCGCGCCGCGCCA
>DASSVX010000095.1:0-3865 GCA_035705655.1 Casimicrobiaceae bacterium | reverse complement strand
CCGGGCGCCTCGCGTCCGAGCTGCTCGATCACCTGACGCCGATGGTCACCGCCGGCGGGACGACGCGAACGGCGGCCTGCGCGAAGCGCTCCGCGTCGTAGGCGGCGAATTTCGTCGGCACCTTGTCGTAGAAGCGGAACGGCGCCTGCGGCCCGGCGAGCCCGATCGGCGCGTTGTCGGCAAGGCGGAACGACAGCAGCACCGCCTTCTTGATCCACTGATGCGTGACCCAGTCGCCGTCGATCTTCTCGGCAACGCGAAGGCGCCCGAGGTCGAGCTCGCCGAGCACCTGCGCAACGGCGTCGCGGACGCCAACCGGTGCACGCGCAGGCGAGAGCTCGCTGCGCGCTTCCCATGCGGCCTCGATCGTTGATTGCAGACTGTGCATGCGTACGTCCAAAAAGGACGAAATCTTACACGCCGACCGCCACCTTGATTTTCTCGGCCGTGAGCGGCAGGTCGCGCAGGCGCACATTGCGGGCATCGGCGATCGCGTTGGCGATCGCTGCTGCCGTGGGGCCCTGTGCCGCCTCGCCGGTGCCGAGGAAGGGTTCGCCGGGCTGGTCGATGACGTGGACGTCGATGCGATCGGGAATGTCGGCAAAGCGCGCAATCGGGTAGGTGCTCCAGTCGACGCTCGTGATCCGCGTCGCGTCGTATTTGACGGCCTCGAACAGCGTCCAGCTCAGCGACTGGATGATTCCACCTTCGATCTGGTTCGCGAGGCCATCGGGATCGACCGCCTGGCCGCTGTCGATCGCCGCCGTCGCACGCACGACGCGCGCGCGGCCGGTTTCGTGATCGACGGTGAGCTCGACGGCGACCGCGCAATAGGCGGCGAGGTTCTTGTAGCGCGCAAAGGCGAAGCCGCGGCCATGCCCGGGTTTGCGCGTGAAACCCTCCCAGCCGAAGCGGGTAGCGGCGGCGCTGACGACGTCGCGCGCGCGTCGATCGCCGAGATGGCGGATCCGATACGCGACCGGATCGGCCCCCGCGGCGTGCGCGAGCTCGTCGATGAAGCTCTCGATCGCGAACACGTTGACGTACGCGCCGAGCGAGCGCAGCGCCGACACGCGGACCGGCATGTCGGGAATGAAATGATGCACGACGCGCAGGCTCGGCACCGTATAGATCGGGATCGAATTGCGATCGCCGCCCCCCTCGGGCATCGGGATCGGTTTCGGCACCGGCTGCGCGAACGGCGTGGCGAGATACCACGCGGGCATCAGGTTGCCCGCCCCGCCCGGGCGGGTGCTGTGCGAATTGCTCCAGCCTTCGACGTTCCATTCGGCGATGCTGCCCGACGCGTCGACGCTGCCCGAAAGCTTCGC
The DNA here is from genome assembly GCA_035705655.1 of Casimicrobiaceae bacterium. Taxonomy (GTDB): domain Bacteria; phylum Pseudomonadota; class Gammaproteobacteria; order Burkholderiales; family Casimicrobiaceae; genus VBCG01. The sequence continues at coordinate 2,534 of DASSVX010000095.1, read as the reverse complement.
GATCATCGCCGGTCCGTACGGCTCGCAGGCGTGCTCCTGCTCGCGCATCCACTGCACGCGAATGGGGTGCGCCGGGACGGCGCGAGCGAATAGCGCGGCGTAAGCTGCCGCGTCGTCGGCCGCGTTATGACCGTAGCAGCCGGAGCCCTCGGCATGGATGCAGTGCACGCGCTCGGCCTGCATCTGCAGCATTTCGGCGATCGACGCGCGCAGCGGATACACGCCCTGGCTGTGCGTCCAGACGGTCATCGCGTCGTCCTGATAAAGCGCCAGCGCGCAGGACGGACCGATGGAGCCGTGCATCTGGTAGGCGCGCGTGTACGTCGCTTCAAGCGTGCGCATGCCTTGCGATGCGCCAGCGTGTCGATCGGCATTGACGATTTCCTGCGACGGCAGCGCCTGCAGCGCGGCAAAAAGATCACCCCGCGGCAACGACGGCTCCTCGTCCCAGCGGGCAGTTGCGGCGAGCGCGCGCATCGCGCGGATCGCCTCGAATTCGTGGGCCGCAACCACGCCGAGCACGCCGCCGTCGCGCACGACCTTCACCACGCCGGGCATCCGCGCGACAGCGGCGACGTCGGCCTCGCGCAGCCGCGCACGATGGCTCGGCGGGCAGACGACACGTGCGTGCAGCATTGCGGGTGGGCGCAGATCCTGCACATAGGCAATGCCGCCCGTGACCTTCGCCGGGATGTCGACGCGCGCGAGCCGCCTGCCGACTATCGTGTAACTGCGCGGGTCCTTGAGTTTCGCGTTCGGCTTCGCGCGTACCTCGGCGTAGCCTTGCGCCGCGAGGTCGCCGAAGCCGATGCGCCGGCCGTCGTCGGCGATGACGTTGCCATTCTGCGCGTGCAATCGCTCGGGCGGGACGCCGAGCTTTGCCGACGCACGCTCGATCAGCAGCTCGCGCACGTCGGCGGCGGCGCTGCGGATCGCCGTTCCGCTGTCCTTCATCGAATTGCTGCCGGCCGTGTAGCCCTCGTCGGGCGTGCGGCTCGTATCGGCGGTGACGAGCACGATCGCTGGTGGGGCGATGCCGAGTTCTTCGGCGGCGAGCGCGATCAGCGCGGTCTTGACACCCTGGCCGAGCTCGGCCTTGCCGGTGAACACGGTGACGCTGCCGTCGGCGCCCACGCGAATCCATGCGTCGAGGAGCGGCGTTTTGTCGAGGCTTCCGGGAAGCTTTGCGGCGAGTGCTTTTTCCTGCGCCGCGACTTGCAACGGCGCGAGCGAAAACGTGACGACCAGCGCGCCCGAGCGCGCAAGGAATGCCCGCCGGCCGGCGTGCGTTACCGGCGCGCTCATTGAACTACCCTTGTATGCTGATACCGGGTTCGCTGCGATGCGGACTCGGGATCGCGCCTGGCAGTCTGATCAGCGGTTTTGCAAATGCCTGCACAGCCCGTACTACCCTGGAGTTCACAGCTCGTCGCGGAGCATAGGGGCGTGCGGGTCATTTGCGTTTGTCGCCAAGCCCGAACAGTTACTCGAATGCACTTCGCATTTTGCAAGGATGGGATATGACAAACGCTGCTACCGCTGATTCGACGTCGCCGCTCGACTTCGTGGGCGTTGACATGGCGCAGCAAGCCTTTGACTGGGCGCTGCATGGAGCACCGGGCACGCATCGGGCCAGCAATGACGACAGCGGATTCCACGCGCTGCTCGGCGCATTGCAAGGGCGTCGCCTTGGACTGATTGTGCTCGAGGCCACCGGTGGTTTCGAACGCGCACTGGCCACGTTTCTGTTGGGCCATGGTATGCCGGTGGCGGTCGTCAATCCGCGCGCTGCGCGCGAGTTCGCACGCAGCATGGGGCACTTGGCCAAGACCGACGCTATCGACGCCATCGTGCTTGCCCACTTGGCCAAGACGTTGGCGGCCAAGGCGGACCAAGCGGGCATTGCCTTCGTCCCGCCAAGTGCCGCTGTGGGCGCTCTGCAGACCAGGGTGGCGCGGCGCGGACAGTTGCTGGCAATGCGCTTGGCCGAAAGAAACCGACTGGGCGGACCCATGCGCGTGCTGCAACGAAGCATCGAAACCGTGATCAAGACCTTGGACAAAGAGATCGCCAAGCTGGATCGCGACATCGACGCTCACCTGCAGCGCCACTTCAATGAGCAGCTTCAACGCTTGAACGCCATCAAGGGTGTCGGCACGCTTACCTGCGCAACGCTGCTCGCATTCTTGCCAGAGTTGGGCACCGTCAACGGAGCCCGCCTCGCTAAGCTGGTCGGCTTGGCTCCCTTGAACAACGATTCGGGGAAGGAGCGCGGCAAACGTCACATCTGGGGCGGTCGTCCAGTGGTGCGCTGCGCCTTGCATATGGCGATGCTCAGCGCGATTCGCTACAACCCGGTGATCAAGACCTTCTATAAACGGTTGCTCGCGGCCGGCAAGCCGAAGAAAGTCGCGCTCACTGCATGCTCGCACAAGATGCTTCGCATCCTTAATGCGATGGCGCGGACGGGTCTCCCTTGGAACGAGCACCTTCACGCTATCACCCCTTGACAACGAACACAGTTGCTCCGCGCT
>DASSVX010000094.1:0-2793 GCA_035705655.1 Casimicrobiaceae bacterium | reverse complement strand
GTATTGCAAGGCGTCGAGCAGGAAGCCGAACTTGCGCCGCTGGTCGTCGACGCCGATGCCGAGCGCCTCGAACACGCGCGCCTGCATGTCGGGTCGATGTATGCGCACCGATCCCCCGCCGATCTCCCATCCGTTCAGCACGACGTCGTAGGCCTTCGCGATGGCGTGCTCGGGATCGGTGGCGAAGCTCTCGGCGTGCGCGTCCTTCGGCGCGGTGAACGGGTGATGGCGGGCGTTCCACGCACCCGTGGCGTCGTCCTGCTCGAACATCGGAAAGTCGACGATCCACAGCGGCTTCCACCCGGCTTCGAAGAGGCCGCGCTCGTGCCCGATGCGCGCGCGCAATGCGCCAAGCGTGTCGTTGACCACCTTCGCGCGATCGGCGCAGAAGAAAATGACGTCGCCCGACTGTGCGCCGGTGCGCTCGAGGATCGTGCGCAGAACGTCGGACGCCAGGAACTTGACGATCGGCGACTGCAGCCCTTCCTCGCTGGGCTTCGAGGCGTCATTCACCTTGACGTAGGCGAGCCCCTTCGCGCCGTAAATCGCGGCGAGCACCGCGTAGTCGTCGATTTCCTTGCGTGTCATCGAGCCGCCGCCAGGCACGCGCAATGCGGCGACGCGCCCGTGGCGCAGCTCGGCCGCGGCGCGGAACACCTTGAAGTCGACGCTGCGCATGACGTCGGTCAGCTCGGTGAGCTTCAGCGGCACGCGCAGGTCGGGCTTGTCCGAGCCGTAGTCGCGCATCGCGTCGTCGTACGTCATGACCGGGAACGGATCGGGCAGCTCGAGCGCCATCGCGTCGCGGAACATCGCGCGGACGAGTCCTTCCATCATGGCGCGGATCTCGAGCTCGTCGAGAAACGCCGTCTCGATGTCGATCTGCGTGAATTCGGGCTGGCGGTCGGCGCGCATGTCCTCGTCGCGGAAGCACTTGACGATCTGGTAGTAGCGGTCGAAGCCGGCGATCATCAGCATCTGCTTGAACAGCTGCGGCGACTGCGGCAGCGCGTAGAACTGCCCGTGATGCATCCGCGACGGGACGAGAAATTCGCGCGCGCCCTCCGGCGTCGACTTGTAGAGCACCGGCGTCTCGATGTCGACGAAGCCGTGCGCGTCGAGATAGCGCCGCGCCGCCATGGCCGCCCGATAGCGCAGCATCAGGTTGTGCTGCATCTGCGGCCGGCGCAGGTCGAGCACGCGATGCGAAAGCCGCACGGTCTCGGACAGGTGCTCGTCGTCGAGCTGGAACGGAGGCGTGGCCGATGCGTTCAGGATGTCGATCGACTGCGCCAGGATCTCCACTTCGCCGGACGGCAGATTCGCATTGACGGTGCCTTCGGGCCGCGGGCGCACGCGCCCGGTCACCGCGACGCAGTATTCGCTGCGCAGCTTCTCGGCGATGCCGAAGGTTTCGGCGCGGTCGGGATCGCACACGACCTGCACGATGCCTTCGCGATCGCGGAGGTCGATGAAGATGACGCCGCCGTGGTCGCGGCGCCGGTGCACCCATCCCATCACGGTCACGTCGTTGCCCAGGTAGCGCCGGTCGATGCGGCCGCAGTAGTCGGTGCGTTTCAAATCGTTCTCAGTTCCGGATTTCCGAGGACGTGCTCGGCGCACGATGCGCGGCGGCATCGGTCCCTGCGCCACGCACGGCGCGCGCGTTCGGTCGCGGCGCGACCACGCCCATCGAAATGATGTACTTGAGCGCCTCGTCGACGGTCATGTCGAGCTCGCGCACCTGCGCGCGCGGCAGCATCAGGAAATAGCCGCCGGTCGGGTTGGGCGTTGTCGGCACGTAGACGCTGATGTGCTCGCCCGGGAGCAAGGGCGCGACGCTGACCGCCGGGACACCGGTCTGGAACGCGATCGTCCAGCTTCCGGGTCGCGGAAACTCGACGAGCAGCGCCTTGCGAAACGCCTGCCCCTTGTCGGACAGCAGCGTGTCGCTGACCTGCTTCACCGACGAATAGATCGACTTCACGAACGGGATGCGTCCGAGCACCGCTTCCCACGCACGGATCAGCCGCTGGCCGAAGAAATTGGCGGCGATGACGCCGGTTGCAAACAGGATCAGGAACGCGACGACGACGCCGAGCCCCGGAATGTCGAAACCGAACAGCGCACGCGGCTGCGCGCTTTCGGGCAGCACGAGCAGGACCTGGTCGAGCGACGTCAGCAAAAAGTGCAGGACCCAGAGCGTGATGCCGAGCGGCACCCAGACCAGAAGGCCCGCGATCAGATAGCGCCTCATCGTCGCGGTGTAAATCAGGTGCCGGTCTTGTCGGCCGTGCTGGTGGTGGTCGACTTCGATTCGGTCGCGCCGGCGACCCCGCTCGTCTTCGTCGTGGTCGTCGTCGACTCGGTCGTGGCTCCGTCGCCCGATTTCGCGTCGGTTTTCGTCGCGGCGCCGTTGGCCTTGTCACCCGCGTTGGCGTCGCCCGTCTTGGCGGCGGCATCCTTGGCCGGCTGCTTCGCACCGCTGTTGCGAAAGTCGGTGGCGTACCAGCCGGAGCCCTTGAGCTGAAAACCGGCGGCGGACACTTTCTTGATGAGCGCCGCCGCGTGGCAGGCCGGGCATTCGGTCAAGCGTGCATCGGAGAGTTTTTGCAGCGCCTCGAGCTCATGGCCGCAGGACGTGCAGCGGTATGCGTAGATCGGCATGATTGTCCACCGCGCGCGGGGGGTTGCGAAAACGCGCGCAAAAGCTTTTGATAACAAACGGGAAATTATACCGGAAACCGGCCTTTCGCGATATGCGCGCATGTCTTATGCTTGCGCCCGGCACCG
>DASSVX010000093.1:0-17407 GCA_035705655.1 Casimicrobiaceae bacterium | reverse complement strand
CACGCCGGTGATGACATGCCGCGCGATCGACGAGGAGGTCGGCGCGTCGCTTTACTTCAAGTGCGAGCATCTGCAGAAGGTCGGCGCATTCAAGGCGCGCGGCGCATGCAATGCCGTGTTCTCGCTCGACGAGGCGAGCGCTTCGCGCGGCGTCGTCACGCATTCGTCGGGCAACCACGGCGCGGCGATCGCGTACGCTGCCCAGGCGCGCGGCATTCCGGCGTGGGTCGTGATGCCGCGCAACGCACCGGCCGTCAAGCAGGCGAACGTGCGCCGGTTCGGCGCGAACGTCCGGTTGTGCGAGCCCACGGTGGCCGCGCGCGAGGCGGCGTGCGACGAGGTCGCTCGCCAAAGCGGTGCCACGCTGGTCCACCCGTTCGACGATGCGCGCGTGATCGCGGGCCAGGCGACGGCGACGCTCGAGCTGCTTGCTGCGGTGGACGATCTCGACGTCGTGATCGCGCCATGCGGCGGCGGCGGTCTGTTGTCCGGCACGGCGATCGCGGCCACGTCCCTCGCACCGGGAATCCGCGTGTTCGGCGCCGAGCCGGCCAACGCCGACGATGCGGCAAGAAGCTACGCGAGCGGCGCGATCGAGCCGCTGCCCTCGACGACGACGATCGCCGACGGATTGCGCACCACGCTGTCGCCGCGCACGCTGCTCGCTCTGTGCACGCATGTCTCGGCCTTTGGCATCTGCAGCGAAGTTGCTATCCTCCGCGCGATGCGGATGATCTTCGAGCGGATGAAGCAGGTCGTCGAGCCGTCGTCGTCGGTGCCACTCGCGTGCCTCCTCGAGCGCACGCTCGACGTCGCCGGCTTGCGCGTCGGTATCATCCTCACCGGTGGCAACGTCGATCTCGACCAGCTCGAGTGGACCGCATGAACACGCCCGCAGCCTCGGCACCGCTCCTGTCGGTGCGCGGCGTGACGCTGCAGTACAAGACGAAGGATCATCTCGTCACGGCCACGTATCGCGTCGACTTCGACGTCCAGCGCTCCGATCGCTTCATCCTGCTCGGACCCTCCGGTTGCGGGAAGTCGACGCTCCTGAAGGCGGTCGGCGGCTACATGAGGCCGGTCGAGGGGGAGATCCGTCTCAAGGGCGACGCGGTGACGCGTCCCGGTCCGGACCGGATGATGGTGTTCCAGGAATTCGACCAGTTGCTGCCGTGGCGCACCGTCAAGGAAAACGTGATGTTCCCGCTGCGCTCGGGCGGGCGCCTGCCGCGCAAGGCCGCGGAGGAGAAGGCGCTCGAGTACATCGCCAAGGTGAATCTTACGGCGTTCGCCGACAGCTTCCCGCACACGCTCTCCGGCGGCATGAAGCAGCGCGTCGCGATCGCGCGCGGCATGGCGATGGAGCCGGCGATCCTGCTGATGGACGAGCCATTCGCGGCACTCGACGCGCTGACGCGGCGCAAGATGCAGGACGAGCTGCTCGCGTTATGGGAAGGCACCCGCTTCACCGTGCTCTTCGTCACGCATTCGATTCCCGAGGCGATCAAGATCGGCAGCCGCATCCTGCTGCTGTCACCGCACCCGGGGCAGGTGAAAGCCGAGCTCGACAGCCTGCCGCGCGACGCGAGCGGCGCCGAGGTCTCGGCGCTCGAGCAGCGCATCCACGCGATGCTGTTCGCCGATGCGATCGAGGACACGACCACTGCCGAAAGGGTCATCGCATGAGATCCGCAGGGCCGCCCCAAGGATCGAATTGCACCCCCGCCGGGGGCAGCGCAGCGCGTGAGCCCGATGGGCCGCCCCGAGGGCAAACAGCCGAGTGCGAAGCACGAGGGACGTTCAATCGGCCGCAAGCGTGGGGGGATCATACAAGCGCGATCGCAGGCGAGCCGCCCGCGCGGCCGGAAATCCTGCGCGAACCGGTCTCGGCCAGCGCATTCGGCATCGTCCAGAAGCCGTTATCGACATGGGAGCGCATCAGCAATGTCGGCGCGGTGCGCAAGTTCGCGCTGCTCGTCGTGATCGCGCTCGTCTGGGAGATCTATGCGCGCGAGCTCGACAATCCGCTGCTGTTTCCGACGTTCTCGGCAACGGTCGTGGCGTTCTTCCAGGGACTGTTCGGCGGCGACCTCTTCACGAAGGCATTGACGTCGCTGCGCGTCCTGCTGATGGGCTACGCGGCCGGGATCGTGTGCGCCGCCGTCCTGACCGTCGTCGCGATCACGTCGCGCGTCGGCACCGATCTGCTCGAGCTTTTGACCTCGATGTTCAATCCGCTGCCAGCGATCGCGCTTTTGCCGCTCGCGCTGATCTGGTTCGGCCTCGGCGCCGGCAGCATCGTGTTCGTGATCATCCATTCGGTGCTGTGGGCGGTCGCGCTCAACACGCATTCGGGCTTTCTCGCCGTGTCGAACACGCTGCGCATGGTCGGGCGCAATTACGGCCTGCGCGGATTGCCCTACGTCGCCCGCATCCTGATCCCCGCCGCTTTCCCGAGCATCCTGACGGGGCTCAAGATCGGCTGGGCGTTCGCATGGCGCACGCTGATCGCCGCCGAGCTCGTGTTCGGCGTGTCGTCGGGGTCGGGCGGCCTCGGCTGGTTCATCTACGAGAACAAGAACCAGCTCGAGATTCCCAACGTCTTCGCCGGCCTTTTCACCGTGATCGTCATCGGTCTCATCGTCGAGAACGTCGTGTTCCGCGTCATCGAGGCGAAGACCGTGCGCAAGTGGGGACTGCAGAGCTGATGGCCAACCATCTTCCGACCGCGAACTACCCGCGCTTCCACCTCGCCTTTCCGGTCACCGACCTCGCGCAGGCGCGGCGGTTCTATGGTGCGCTGCTCGGCTGCGCCGAGGGCCGCAGCAGCGACGACTGGGTGGACTTCGATTTCTTCGGCCACCAGATCGTCGCGCACAAGGTGCCCGCGGCGGCGATGACCGACGCAACGAGCCTCGTCGACGGCAGGCAGGTGCCGGTCAGGCATTTCGGCGTCGTCACCGATCGCGCGACATGGGATGGCCTCGCCGACCGCTTCCGCGTCGCCGGCGTGCGCTTCGTGATCGAGCCCTACGTCCGCTTCGCGGGCGAGCCCGGCGAGCAGGCGACGATGTTCCTGCTCGATCCCTTCGGCAATGCGCTCGAGTTCAAGGCATTCGCCGACATGAACCAGCTTTTCGCGACATCCTGACGCGGCGTTCGCTCGTCAGACCCCCTGTCGACGCTCGTGCGCATCGTCATCAGCGAATTCATGGACAGCCCGGCGGTCGCGGAGCTTGCGTCGCGTTTCGACGTCCGCTACGACAAGGATCTGGTCGACCGGCGCAGCGAGCTCGTCGCCGACCTGCACGATGCCGACGCGCTGATCGTGCGTAACCGCACCCAGGTCGACGCCGCGCTCGTATCGGCCGCGCCGAAGCTGCGCGTCGTCGGGCGTCTCGGTGTCGGGCTGGACAACCTCGACATGGACGCCTGCGCGACGCGTGGCATTGCGGTGATCCCGGCCACGGGTGCCAATGCCCAGGCGGTTGCCGAGTACGTGATCGCGGCCGCCATGCTGTTGCTGCGCGGCGCGTATTTCGCAACCACCGACGTTACGGCGGGGCGCTGGCCACGCGCACGGCTATCCGGCGGCCGCGAACTCGGGGGCAGGACGCTCGGGCTCATTGGCTTCGGCGGCATCGGCCGGCTGACGGGCCGTCTCGCGCGCGCACTCGGGATGCACACAATCGCGTTCGATCCGCAGATTCCTGCGGCGGCGCCCGTATGGGCGGACGACGCGACGCGGCCGTGCACGCTCGCCGAACTGCTCGGAGAAGCCGACGTCGTTTCGCTGCACGTGCCGCTCGCGGCGGCGACGCGCAACCTGATGAACGCGCAACGTATCGCGACCATGAAACCCGATGCCGTGCTGATCAACACGTCGCGCGGCGGCGTCGTCGACGAAGCCGCGCTTGCTGGCGCGCTGCGCGAAGGCCGCCTCGGCGGCGCGGCGATCGACGTCTTCGAGCGCGAGCCGCTGCCCGCCGGCTCCCCGCTCGCCGAGTGCCCGAACCTGCTGCTCACGCCGCACATCGCCGGGGTGACGCGCGAATCCAACGAGCGTGTGTCGTCGCTCATTGCATCGAAGGTTGCCGCGGCGCTCACCTCCGCGTAAGTCAACAAGGGCGCGCCCGATGCCGACGCTGACCGTATCCGAGCTGCGCGATCTCGCGCAGAATGCGCTCGCCAAGGCGGGCGCGTCCGCGGCGATGGCGAGCATCACGGCGCGCGCGCTCGCCGATGCCGAGGCGCAGGGACTGTCGTCGCACGGCATGGCGCGCGTTTCGCAATACGCGACGCATCTGCGCAACGGCCGCGCCGACGGTCGCGCGGTCGCCGTCATTGCGCGCGAGCGCGGCGGCGCCATTCTCGTCGATGCGCGATGCGGCCTTGCATTTCCCGCGTGCACGCTTGCGGTCGACGAGGCGATACGGCGTGCGCGCGACTGCGGCATTGCGTTCGCGGGTGTCACGAACAGCCACCATTTCGGCGTCGCCGCGTGGCATCTCGAGCCGGCGGCCGCCGCCGGCATGGTCGCGCTCGCGTTCGCCAATTCGCCGGCGGCGATGCCTGCGGCGGGCGGCAGGCGCGCGCTCTTCGGCACCAACCCGATCGCCGCCGTCTTTCCGCGGCGCGACGCGCCGCCGCTGTCGATCGACCTGTCGCTGTCCGAGGCGGCGCGCGGCAAGGTGATGGTCGCGGCGAAGGAGGGCAGGCCCATTCCGCTCGGCTGGGCGCTCGATCGCGACGGACAACCGACCACCGATGCGAAGGCCGCGCTCGCAGGCTCGATGCTCGCGATGGGCGGAACGAAGGGCGCGATGCTGGCCCTGGTCGTCGAGTTGCTCGTCACCGCATTGACGGGTGCCGCACTCGGCTTCGAGGCGAGCTCGTTCTTCGTCGACGAAGGCAATCGGCCGCGCATCGGCCAGGCGTTCCTCGTGATCGATCCGGATGCGCTTGCCGGACGCGACGTGTTCGACGAGCGCATCGAGACGCTGATCGCGGCGATGCAGCAGGACGAGGGGGTGCGCCTTCCCGGTGCACGGCGCGCGGCACTCGCGGCCAGCGCGTCCGTGCACGGCGTGGAAATTTCCCAGGCGCTCGCCGAGCAGTTGCGCGCGCTTGCGCAATGACGAGGGCCGCGACGCCGCGCAGGGTTACCATGTCGGCAGGCCGCTGCCCGTAGGCGAATTCCACGCGTGGGCGAGCACGTCGCGCTGGAATGCCGATCGCGTGGCCGGGAGACTATCGTCATGACGCCGCTGCCGCGCGCGACCTCGCTGCTACTCAATGTCGCGCATGCGATGGATCACATGTTCCTGCTGATCTTCGCCACCTCGGTGACCGCCATTGCCGCCGACTTCGGCTTCGCGCACTGGGAAGACCTGATGCCGTACGGCGTCGGCGCCTTCGCGATGTTCGGGATCGGCTCGCTTCCCGCGGGGCGCCTCGGCGATCTGTGGGGAAGACGGCGCATGATGCTCGTGTTCTTCTTCGGCATGGGCGCCTGCGCGCTGCTCGTGGCATTCACGCACTCGGCATGGCAGCTCGCGGCGGCGCTGGCGCTGCTTGGCGCCTTCTCCGCGATCTACCACCCGGTGGGCATTCCGATGCTCGTGCAGCGCGCCGCGCGGCCTGGACTCACGATCGGCTTCAACGGCCTTGCCGGAAATCTCGGCGTCGCCATGTCGGCGCTCGTCACCGGCGCGCTCCTCAAATACGCCGGCTGGCAGGCGGCGTTCGTCGTGCCCGCGGTTGCCGCCATCGGCTGCGGCGTGCTGTTCGCCCGCGTCGCGCCCGCCGAAGGGGTGGCGCCGGCGCGACGCGCGCCGTCGCGCGCGATGCTCGGCAAGCGTGCGCTCGCGCACATCTTTGCCGTCGTCACCGTCGCGTCGATTTCCGGCAGCCTGCTGTTCAACTTCACCACCAACGGCAACGGCGAGTTGTTGCGCGAACGGCTGCGCGGCATCGTCGAGGATCCGGCGGCGCTCGGGATGCTGCTCGCGGCGGTCTATGTTGCCGGTGCCCTCGCGCAGGTCAGTGTCGGATTGCTGCTCGATCGCGTGCCGCTCAAGACGCTTTACGCGTGCATCGTCGTCGTGCAGGCGCCGCTCTTCCTGCTGGCCGCGAATGCCACCGGGTGGGTGCTTTACGCGCTGATGTTCGCATTCATGATCGTCGTGTTCGGTGCGATTCCGTTTACCGACGCGATGATCGTGCGCTACGTCGACGACCGGATGCGCTCCCGGGTGTCGGGCATGCGCCTGGCGGTCGCATTCGGCGTGAGCTCGCTTGCGGTGTGGCTCCTCGGCCCGATCGTCAAGGCGAGGGGGTTCAGCGCGCTCCTGCTGTTGATGGCGGCCATTGCATTCGCCACGTTCTGCGTGGTGATGCTGCTGCCGCGCACCGCGATGGGCGGGCTCGGCGTCGACGATACCGCGCCGCAGCCGGGCGACTGACGCCCGTCAGCCGCCCGCGAACGACTGACGCCCGTCAGCGGCCCGCGAACGTCACCACGTCCTCGGTGGCGATCAGCACGATCGGCGCGCCCCCGTTCGAGATGCGAGCGGCGTCCGCCAGCGCATCGCGTCCACCCTGCGATGCCGCGCACGCGTTCAACGCCTGCATCGAAGGGAAGTGAATTTCGGCGATCCGGTGATACGGCGCCGGGCCGCTTGCCGCAGCGGAAACGAGCGTCAGGACGACCTTCGTCGCGCCGGCGGCCTCGAAGATCGGTGCGGCCATCGGGATGTGCCCGGTGCTGTACGCGTGCTCGAAGGCTTCGAGATTCGCGGGCGTCGGATAGATCACGATCAGCTTGGCTGCGGCCATGGTCGTACTCCAGTTTTCGGATGGGAGGATCGCGCCGGTTCGGCGACGCCGCCGCGTCGCGTTCCGCCGCGACGCGTACCGCGGCGACGATCGATTATTCCAGATTTCGGAGGCATTCACCCTGGGGTTGATGCCGCTCATGGACGCCATGCCGGTCACCGTCTGACACGAACACCGGTGGGCGCCTACGACGAATCCCATCAATCGCGGATGGCGCGGCGGGCGGCGCCGGTGCATCGTGAGCTTACGAGACAAGCGAATCCGGAGGCACGCGATGAACTATTCACGTCTGACGGCAGCCGCCGCCCTTGCAATGGGATTGACATTCCCGCCCCTCGGCAGCGCGCAGGGCCAGCCGGCGCAGCGGCCGGACACCGGCGTGAAGCACCCGCCGACCGCGCAGATGGATGCGGCGACGCCATCCGGCAAAACGACGACGGGCGAGCCCGATTCGGCCAAGCATCCGCCGACCAGCCTGATGGACCGGGCGGTCCCCGACCAGAAGTCACCGGGAGCGGCCGAGGACGAAGCGTCCCCGGGAAGCACGCAGGAGGAAACGCCGCCGGGAACGGCGCAGGATGAAGCACCCCAAGGAAGCACGCAGGAGGAAACGCCGCCGGGAACGACGCAGGATGAGAACGCGCCCACCACGCCGCCGGACGAGCAGTCGCCGCAGGAAGGTGGCCAGCGCCCGAATCCCGGCATACGCGTGTAGCGAAAGCGCGTGACGGCCAAAATCGCGTGACCGGATTGGCCGCCGGCGACGCGCGGAGCCGTACGCGGCGGGCGGGCCGATTCAGCGGATGGCGCGCTCGCCGTTGATGGCCTTGTCCAGGCCCTTCGCAGCATCGCGGTCCCGCACGCCCGTGAAAACGGTTGCGTCGAGATCCGCTTCGGTGAAGTCGGCGTCAGCGATCTGCGCGCCGGTCAGGTTTGCTCCTGCAAGCTTGACACCGAACAGGTTCGCGCCGCGCAAGTCGGCGCCGCGGAGGTCGGCGAACATCATCACCGACCGGCTGAGGTCCGCGTCGCGCAAATCGGCCCCCGACAGGTTCGCGTTGCTCAAGTCGGTGCGCATCTGCCCCATGCCCTGGTTGCGCATGTCGACGCCGAGCCGCGCGCGGCGCAGGTTCGCGCCGTGAAGATCGGCGCCCGGAAGGTCGGCGATCATGCGCACGCCGGACAGGTTGGCCCCGGCGAAATTCGGCTTCTCCTTGACGTCGCCGCCGAGAATCACGAGCCCCAGCATCGTGCTGCCGGAAAGGTCCGCACCGGCGAACGAAGCGCCCATGAGCCACGCGCCGTTCAGGTTGGCGCCTGCGAGCTTGGCGCCCGCGAGGTTGGATGAAACGAGTCGCGAGGCGAACAGGTTGGCGCCGGACAGATCGGCACGTCGAAAGTCGATGTGACCGAGGTCGAGATCGGACAGATCCTTGCCCGTGAAGTCGGCGGACTTGCCGTCGCTTGCGTTCGCAAGCCGCTGGCGCACCTGATCCGCCGTGAAGTCGGCCGCATCCGGCGACGACGCGCCGGCCAGCGCGACGAATGCCGCGACCATCGCCCGTCGCATGCGCCGCTTCACGATCCGCCCGCAGGCGCGCTCGAAAGCCGGCTCGCGTGAAAGCGCAGATGATCCTCGATGAACGTCGCGACGAAATGGTAGCTGTGGTCGTAGCCGCGCTGCATGCGCAGCTCGAGCTCGACGCCGGCACGCTCGCACGCCCCCTTCAGCAGCCCGGGCTTCAGCTCGCGCTCGAGGAACGGGTCGTCCGTTCCCTGATCGACGAAAAGCGGCGGTCCCGGCCAGCCGCGTGCATCGAGCAGCGCGGTCGCGTCGTAGTCGCGCCAGCGATCGCGATCGGCGCCAAGATAGCCGGTGAATGCCTTCTCGCCCCACGGGGAATGCATCGGCGAGGCGATCGGCGCAAACGCCGAAACCGTTCGGTAACGATCGGGATCGCGCAGCGCGATGGTCAATGCGCCATGACCTCCCATCGAATGGCCGAAGATGCCGACGCGCTCGGCGTCGACGGGCAGATGTTCTTCGACGAGCGCCGGCAGTTCCTTCGTCACGTAGGAATACATGCGGTACCCGCGCGACCACGGCGCCTCGGTGGCATCGACGTAGAAACCGGCGCCGAGCCCGAAGTCGTAGCTCTCCGCCTCGCCAGGAATGCCGAGGCCGCGCGGGCTCGTGTCGGGAACGACAATCGCCAATCCGAGCTCCGACGCAATGCGCTGCGCGCCGGCCTTGACGATGAAGTTTTCCTCGGTGCACGTGAGGCCCGACAGCCAGTAGAGGACCGGCACGGCGCGAGACGTTGCCTGCGGCGGGAGGAATACGCCGAAGCGCATGTCGCAACGCGTGGTCTCGGCGGCGTGCGCATAGACGTACTGCACGCCGCCGAAGCTGCGATTCTGGGAAAGGGGCCGGGGCGCTTGCGACACGATTTTCTTCGGCGACGGCATTCGGCCGCGAGGCCCCGGCCGGCGCGGCCGAGCCTCGCGTGCGATGCGTCGCTGCCGGAGCGTGGCTACGCGCTGGCGAGCACGCCCTTGGCCTTCGCCGTATGCGTCGCGATGAGATCCATGATCGGCGGCGAGAGGCAGTCGTAAGGCTCGAGCCCGATTTCCTTCAAGCGGCTGCGCACCGCGCCCATGTTCGCGGGATTCGCGCCCGACTCGATGATCGACGAGACGAACGCGGCGAACTCGGGCGGCGACCAGCCCTGCTCGGGCGACAGCTCGGTATGCACGAAATCGAGGCCGTACAGCGGATGGCCCGTGTTCTCGATGCGCCCGTACATGTGCACGCCGCAGCTCTTGCATGCATGGCGCTGGATGGTGGCACTCGGGTCGACGACCTGCAGCTTGTTCCCGTTGGCGCTGACGCTGACCTTGTCGCGCGACACGACGGCGACCTGCGAGAACAGCGCGCCGCTCGGTTTCCAGCATTTCGTGCAGCCGCATACGTGGTTGTGCGCCGTTTGCCCCTTGATCGAGACGGCGACCTTTCCTTCCGAACAGTTGCAATACAGCGTTCCGCCGGAGAAGTTCGCGGCCGCCGGCTTGATGCCGTGATCGACGGCGGGATGAATGGATGGTGTAGGCATGGTCTGTCAGCTCCTCGTCAAGAGTTTCCGTTCAATAGGTGACCACCGTGCGAATCGACTTGCCCGCGTGCATGAGGTCGAAGCCGTCGTTGATGCGATCGAGCGGCAGCACGTGGGTGATGAGATCGTCGATGTTGATCTTTCCGTCCATGTACCAATCGACGATCTTCGGAACGTCGGTGCGGCCGCGCGCGCCGCCGAACGCCGTCCCTTTCCATACGCGCCCGGTCACGAGCTGGAACGGACGCGTGCGGATCTCCTGGCCCGAGCCGGCAACGCCGATGATCACGGCGACACCCCAGCCGCGGTGGCAGCACTCGAGCGCCTGGCGCATCACGTCGACGTTGCCGATGCATTCGAACGAATAATCGGCGCCGCCGCCGGTCAACTCGACGAGGTGCGCCACGAGGTCGCCCTTGACGTCCTTCGGATTGACGAAATGCGTCATGCCGAACTTGCGGGCGAGCGCCTCGCGCGCAGGATTCAAATCGACGCCGATGATCATGTTCGCGCCGACCATGCGCGCCCCTTGCACGACGTTGAGGCCGATGCCGCCGAGGCCGAACACGACGACGTTGGCGCCGGCTTCCACCTTCGCCGTGTTGATCACCGCACCGATGCCCGTCGTGACACCGCAGCCGATGTAGCAGACCTTCTCGAACGGCGCGTCCTGGCGGATCTTCGCGACGGCGATTTCCGGAAGGACGGTGAAGTTCGCGAACGTCGAGCACCCCATGTAGTGATGGATCGGCTCGCCGCGAAGCGAGAACCGGCTCGTGCCGTCGGGCATCACGCCCCTGCCTTGCGTCGCGCGGATCGCCGTGCACAGGTTGGTCTTGCGCGACAGGCACGACTTGCACTGCCGGCACTCCGGCGTATAGAGCGGGATGACGTGGTCGCCTTTGGCGACGCTGCTCACACCGGGTCCCACATCGACGACGATACCCGCGCCCTCGTGGCCGAGGATCGCCGGAAACAGGCCCTCCGGGTCCGCGCCGCTGCGCGTGAATTCGTCGGTATGGCAGATACCGGTCGCCTTGATCTCGACCAGCACCTCGCCCGCTTTCGGGCCGGCGAGCTGCACCGATTCGATGACCAGGGGCTGCCCGGCCTTGTAAGCCACCGCTGCGCGCACATCCATGGTCGATCCTCCTCTCGCGTCCGGCGAGACCGCGATCTTAGTCCTTTACTCCGGTGGGTTTCCAGTCTCGATCTTTAAACGATGCGCGCTCCATCCTGAGGTATTCCCGGCTCGCGTTCCCGACGTGCAGCGCGCCGTACCGGCCCCAGGCCGAGAATTCGGGGAGGTCGCATCGGGCCGGCAATTCGGCAAGGCCGACGTCCGCCGCGAGCAGCTCGCGCACACGCTGCTCGAGCGCCGCGAAATAGCGCTCGATGCCGTCGATATCGGCGCAGCTGCCAACGCGTCCGTAAGCGGGAATGAGATGCACGCAATGCGTCGCCGCAAGCATCGCCAACGCGCCGCGCCAGGGGCCGGAAGCGTCGTGCATGTCGGGTACGCGGTCGATCGAAACCAGCGTGCCGGCGATCAACGTTCGCGTGGCGACGTCGAATACCGCGATTGCGCCGGGCGCGCTCCCCTGCGCTGGCGCAACGACCATCAGCGGCCGGCCGATCACGTCGAGCAACAGGGTGCCCGCCACGAGGCGATCCGGCGCGACGACGCGGCTGCCCGCCATGGCCTCGGCGCCGAGCGTTTCGGCAAGCCCGGTCAGGCATGCGTCGCAGCGCGACGCCATCAGGGCGGCAGCGGCGGCGTGCATCCACACCGGGATCCCATGCGCCTGGAACGCCGCGGCGCCGAACACGACTTCCCGGCTCGCGTGCGTCATGACGACGAGCCTGATCGGCCGGCGTGTCACGCGCCGAACGGCGGCGATGATCGCTTCACCCTGACGAAACGACACGCCGCTGTCGACGACGACAACGCCGCGCGGACCGACGATGAACGCGATATTCGCGATGCGGCCGAGGTTATCCGGCGAAATCTCGCCGTCCCGTCCCATCAGGACGAACACGCCGGGCGCCACGGCCAGCGGCGCCGACGCATGCGCCGATGCGCACGCCAGCGCCAGCAGAAGGCATGCGAATCGCGCCAGCGCGCCGGCAGCGGATGACATCACGAGTGCGATTATCACGCCCCAGGGAATGCGACAGCTTGCTGCAGCGCAGCATCGCATGTCTTTCCCAGGTCGACACGAATTGTGCTGCTCAAATTGACTTTGCCCGAACGCGGCGAGACACTGCGCACGCCAACTCGCGATTCGCACTACCCGGTCAAGCAGGATCCGCGCATCGTTCCCCGGCGCGGTACACACGACGATCACCCATGGAGGGCCCTATGAAGATTGTCGACAAGCCGTGGTTCCAGACAGTGCTGGCAATGGCATGGTTGCTCGCGTTTCCGGGTAGCGCATCGGCGAACGCCGATCTCGAGAAGATGATCGCCAATCCGGACAACTGGGCGATGCAGGCCGGGGACATGTACAACCACCGGTACAGCAACCTGAGCCAGATCAACGCGAAGAACGTCGGCAAGATGCAGGTGGCGTGGATGTTTTCCACCGGCGTGCTGCGCGGGCACGAGGGGTCGCCGCTCGTCATGAACGGCACGATGTACCTGCATACGCCGTTCCCCAACAAGGTATTCGCGATCGATCTCGATACGCAGAAGATCAAGTGGCGTTACGAGCCGAAGCAGGACGCTGCCGTCATTCCGCAGATGTGCTGCGACACGGTCTATCGCGGCCTCGCCTATGCGGAGAACAAGATCTTCCTGCAGCAGGCCGACAGCATGCTCGTCGCGCTGGACGCCAACACCGGCAAGGTGCTCTGGTCGGTGAAAAACGGCGATCCCAAGGTCGGCGCCGTGAACACCAATGCGCCACACGTATTCAAGGACAAGGTGATCACCGGCATCTCCGGCGGCGAGTGGGGCGTGCGCGGCTACATCACCGCGTACGACATCAACTCCGGCAAGCAGGTGTGGCGCGCGTACAGCATGGGTCCGGATGAAGAGATGCTCGTGAATCCGGAAAAGACGATGACCTGGACCGACGGTGCGATGAAGCCCGTCGGCAAGGATTCGTCGCTGAAGACGTGGCAGGGCGAGCAGTGGAAGAACGGCGGCGGCACCACGTGGGGCTGGTACAGCTACGACAAGGGACTCAACCTGCTCTATTACGGATCGGGGAATCCGTCGACGTGGAATCCGGCGCAGCGTCCCGGCGACAACAAGTGGTCGATGGCGATCTGGGCGCGCGACGTCGATACCGGTGAAGCGAAGTGGGTCTATCAGATGACGCCGTGGGACCAATGGGACTACGACGGCATCAACGAGATGATCCTCGCCGACATCAACGTGAAGGGCAAGCCGACGAAGGCGCTGGTGCATTTCGACCGCAACGGATTCGGTTACACGCTCGATCGCGCGACGGGCGCGCTGCTGGTGGCCGAGAAATACGATCCGGCGGTGAACTGGGCAACCAGGGTCGACATGAAGACGGGCCGGCCCGAGGTCGTGAAAAAGTACGCACCGGGCGAAAACGGCACCGATGTGAACAACAAGGGTATCTGTCCGGCGGCGCTCGGCTCCAAGGACGAGCAACCGGCGGCATTCGATCCGAAGACCAAGCGGTTCTACGTGCCGACCAATCACGTCTGCATGGATTACGAGCCGTTCAAGGTCGAGTACACGGCGGGCCAGCCGTACGTCGGGGCGACGCTTTCGATGTTCCCGGCACCTGGCGGCACCAACATGGGGAACTTCATCGCGTGGGACGCCGGCACGGGCAAGATCGTGCAGACGAAGGCGGAGAAGTTCTCGGTGTGGAGCGGCCCGCTCGCAACCGCGGGAGGGATCGTTTGCTACGGCACGCTCGAGGGCTATCTCAAGTGCGTCGATGCGAACAACATCAACAAGGAGCTCTTCAGCTTCAAGACGCCGTCGGGGATCATCGGCAACGTCTTCACCTATCAGCACAAAGGCAAGCAGTACATGGGCGTGTTCTCGGGGATCGGCGGCTGGGCCGGAATCGGCATGGCGGCGGGCCTCGAGAAGGATCAGGAGGGGCTCGGTGCCGTCGGCGGCTACAAGGAGCTTCGCGACTACACCAACCTGGGTGGCTCGCTGACCGTATTCGCGCTTCCGATGTAGTCGGCCTCGATCATCGCCGGCGTGCGCTCGAACGCCGCGCCGGCGATGACGTTCCTCCCTGGAACGGCGTTGCAACCCTCGCGCGGCAATCCCGATGCTCATCCACAGAACGCGTGCCTGGCCGCGGCGTCGGCGCAGCGCGATTCAGCGCCGCATCACGCAGCGCGCTTTTAGTGACTGTCATGGAGTTTCGATGCGAAACATGATCGGCGTGCTGGCGCTGCTGCTGTTCGCTGCGCAAGGGCCCGTGAGCGCGCAGGACAAGGCTCCGGCGCCGTCGTCCGACAAGCCGCTGTACAAGGTCGTCGACGGCTACAAGGTCGATTCGGCGACGATGAACGGGTTTCGCGCATGGCGGGCGGCGGCATGCGACCGCTGCCATGGCGCCAACCAGGAAGGGCTCGTCGGACCGTCACTGATCGAAAGCCTGAAGACGATGAGCAAGGAAGATTTCATCAAGACGGTGCGCGACGGCCGGCTCGACAAGGGCATGGTGAGCTGGAAGGACAGCAAGATGGTGATGGAGAACATCGACAGCCTGTACGCGTATCTGAAAGGCCGCTCCAACGGCGACATCACCCGCGCGCACGTCGAGGAGCTCAAGCAATGACCGAGGAGCATTGCCGCGCCATGCCCGTCGCCGAGAAGCGTGCCGTGCCGACCGCAGCTTTCCGCCGGCTGGCCGCGGTGCTCGCCGCGCTGCTCGTCGCGACGGCGAGCGCCAGCGCTCTCGCCGACCCGGCACGCACCGCGTTTCGTCCCTGCATCGATCCTTCCAACCTCCCGTTCGCGAACGAGAAAGGCGAAGGCTTCGAGAACCGCATCGCCGATCTGTTCGCGCAGAAGCTGGGAATCCCGGTTCAAAGCTATGCGTTTCCGCAGCGGATGAATTTCATTCGCAACACGCTCCGCTACCGGTTGCCCGGCGAGGACTTCCGCTGCGACATCGTGATGAGCGTTCCGGCGTCGTACGATCAGGCCTGGCCGACGGCACCGTACTATCGGTCGACGTACGCGCTGGTCTATCGCAAAGGTCACGGGCTCGATCAGGTGCAGAGTGGATCGGACCTCCTTGCGTTGCCCGCCGATGTCCGGGGCAAGCTGACGATCGGCATCTACGATCGATCGCCCGCCGCGTATTGGCTGGTCAAGCACGGAATGGAGGCGCAGACGAAGCCGTTTCCGATGATGTCGCCCGATCCGGACCGCTATCCCGGTGAAATCATCGACAAGGACCTGGCACAAGGCAGGATCGACGCGGCCATCGTCTGGGGTCCGATCGCGGGGTATTTCGCCAAGCGGGTGCACGACGTCGAGCTGGTCGTGATCCCGCTGCAATCCGAACCGGGCGTCAAGTTCGACTATGCGATCGCGATGGGCGTGCGGCAGGGAGACGCCGAATGGAGAGCCACCGTCGACAAGCTCATTGCCGAGAACAAGCCGGCCATCACGGCGATCCTGCGCGAGTACGACGTCCCGCTCGTCGACGAGCGCGGCGAGTCGATCAAGTAGGTCCCGGGGCTGCGTGACATGCGATACCTGCTGCTGCTCGCGATCTGCGGTGCGACGCTCGCAAGCGCGAACGACTTCCCCACGCGCGCCCGGGTCGATTTCGTGCTCACGTGCATGCAGGAGAGCAAGGCGACGCCACAGGAGGCGATGTACAAGTGCTCGTGCGCGATCGACGCTATCGCCGACAAGGTTCCTTACCGGGAATGGGTCGATCTTTCGACGATCGCCAACGGCATCACCATCGCGGGTGAGCGCGGCGGTGCCATGCGCGACATCAAAGATGGGCGGAAGCTGATCGCCGCGTATCGCAAGCTGCAGGACAACGCCAGGAAGCAATGCTTCATCCGCAGCGAATAGGTTGATCGGCTCGCGCCGGCGCGGTCGGCCCGACGCAAGGAGTCCCCATGCGAGGCGCAGTGATCGGGCTGATACTGGCGCTTGGGCTTGCGCCGGTCGCGCTCGCGCAGGACGAAAATCCCGACGACGCCGCCGTCTGGAGGAAGCTGCATGCGACCGTGTTCGCCGATGCACCGATCGAACGCGGCGACGCCGTCGTCGAGCTCGACACCCCGAAGCGCGCGGTCGACGCGACGATCGTCCCCGTCGCGATCCGGACGCGCCTCACGCAGTCGACCGGGCATTTCATCGAGACGATCTGGCTGATCGTCGACAACAACCCGTCGCCGGTCGCCGCGATATTTCACTTCACGCCGCAAAGCGGCCGCGCCGACGTCGAGACGCGCATCCGGATCGAGCAGTACACGCATGTGCGTGCAATCGCGCGGACGAACGACGGCAGGCTCTTCATGGCGACCAGCTACGTGAAGGCGTCGGGCGGTTGCACGGCGCCGAGGGGCAGCGATCCGGCGTCGGCGCTCGCGACGCTCGGCAGAATGCGGATGAAAGTGGATGGCACCCCGGTCCCCGGCCGGCCGATCCTCGCGCAACTGATGATCAGCCACCCGAACGATTCCGGGCTCGCGATGGACCCGATGGCCCGCACGTATGCGGCGCCGCATTTCGTCCGCACGGTGGAGGTGACGTACGCCGGCAAGCCCGTGATGCGCGCGGACGTCGATTTCTCGATCAGCGAGAACCCCAATTTCCGCTTCTATTTCACGCCGGGCAACGGCGGCCAGCTCGCGGCCAGAATCGTCGACAACCAGGACCAGGCGTTCTCGACGGCGATCAGCGTCGAATCAATCGCGGACGCCATGCGCCGGCGCATCGAGGGTCAGCCGGACGCCCACGAAAACGCCGCGCGGTGAACCGAGCGCGCGGAACTGCTCGTTCACCGGCGCCATGCCCACGGCGGGTCCGAAGCTGCGTTCCGGACCGGTGAACACGTTCGATCCCAGCAGCCCGAAATTCGCGTAGCGCCGGTCGAACAGGTTGTCGATCTTCGCGAACAGCGTCACGCGCGGCGTCATCACGTACTGCGCATCGAGATGCATCACGAAATACCCGGGGACGCGTCCGCTGCGGTCGGCGTTGTTCTCGTCGCCGTTGGCGTATTGGCCCGCTGCCGCGACGAGCGACGCGCCGATCGCAACGCCCGGGGTCACGTCCCAGTCGAGGCGCAGCTTCGCGGTCTGCACCGGAATGCCGGGCATCCGATTGCCGGCGCGGACGACGATGCCGCCGTTTTCATCCGCCTCGGAATTGTCGGGGCTTGCCGCGTCGAACGTCGAGCGGAAGCGTGCATCGATCGCGTTGTAGCGGAGCGCGATCGTCACGGGCTCGATGCGCAGGCTCCCGCCAAGCTCGA
>DASSVX010000092.1:0-9376 GCA_035705655.1 Casimicrobiaceae bacterium | reverse complement strand
TCGAGGAACAGGCTCAGCGTGGCGGTGATGTAGTTCGTTTCGCCACCGCGCACGATCCGGCTGACGTCATGCAGCAGGTACGCGGAGAACAGCAGCACGGCAATCGCGGAGACCGTGACCGACAACGCAGGTATCTGCAGGAAGATGTTCGCGAGCGACGCGACGATCAGCAGCACGAGCCCGATGAACAGGAACTTGCCCATGAACGAGAAATCGCGCTTCGACACGGTGGCAATGCCCGCCATCGCGAAGAAGATCGCGGCGGTCATCCCGCCGGCGAGCCCGATCAGCTGGCCGCCATTGCGAAAGCCGATGGCAACCGACAGGATCGGCGCCAGCATGAGCCCGGCGATGAACGTGAAGCCGAAGAGCGCGGGCACGCCCCACGCGCTGTTGCGAAGCGCGGTGACGCCGAAAAGCGCGCCGATCATCACGCCGAACATCAGCAGTGGCGCCATGATGGGCGACGCCGCGAACAGGCTCAGAAAATTCAACTGCATGCCGACCCACGCACCGGCGACCGTGGGCAGCATCGACAGCGCAAGCAGCCAATAGGTGTTGCGAAGCACCCGGTTCTGGCTCTCGGCAACGCTGACTGCCGGCGCGGTACCGGGGTTGAAAACCGTTTGCGACCTGGGTTCCATGAAGCCTCCAAAGAGGGCCAGCGGCCCGGGATGTACGTCAAGCGTTGCTAGACTAGCAGAAACGGCGCGCGATCCGATCCGGGTTTCCCTTATGCCAGCCGTTCCCGCGAGTGCTAAGATGCGCCCGCCCCCCGCCGGAATCAAGCGCCGAGCATGGATGGGTGGCAGAGCGGTTGAATGCACCGGACTTGAAATCCGGCAATCGTGCAAGCGATTCGTGGGTTCGAATCCCACCCCATCCGCTCCCCGGCGGTCGCTACCGGCGCCGCGCCAGTCCAGTGGCATGACGATTGCATTCGCGCCTCACGTACCATTCGTGAGTTTGCTCCAGGAGACGAATCGTGGAACTGTACTGGGTGCCGATCGGCTTCGCAGTCGTCGTGCTTCTGCTCGTGCTGTTGCTCGCCCGGCTCGTCGGTAACGCGAAGCGGAACGAAATCCGCAAGAGGCTCGGGTTGCCGGTGAACTCGCGGCTCACGCCCGAACAGGCGTCGGCGTTCCAGGCATTCGAGAACACGGACATGAAGCTCAAGAAGTCGTTTCCGACACTATCCGACACGCAACGGCAGGCGATGGCGCGCGACGTGCTGCGCGACAAGGGCATGCTGCCGAAGCGCAAGAAGACGCGCTGACCGCCGCCGGCGCGGAAAGCTTCGCGCCAATCGCCTTCGACGGCGCCGCGGTCAGGCGAGCGGCGCCACCTTGATCACCTCGTCGGCGGTCGTCAGACCCGCCGCAACCTTCGTCGCCCCGGATACGCGCAACGGCTTCATGCCGTCGCGAAACGCCTGCTCGCGAATCGCGCGGTCGTCCGCGTCCTGCGTCATCAGCCGGCGCAGTGCGGGCGTCATCAGCATGATCTCGTAGAGGCCGATGCGGCCGAGATAGCCCGTCATCCGGCATTCGAGGCAACCGCGTGCCGCCATCGTCGTCGCCGGCTTCTCCGCCCGCCACGGCGACGTGATTGCCTCCCACGTCGCTTCGTCCGGGGGATCGGCGGGCGCCTTGCAATGCGGGCACAGTGTGCGCACGAGCCGCTGCGCCATCACGCCGAGGAGCGTCGAGTTGATGAGATAGGCGGGGATGCCGAGGTCGAGCATGCGCGTCACCGCCGTCGGCGCGTCGTTGGTATGCAGCGTCGACAGCACGAGGTGTCCGGTAAGCGCGGCCTGCACCGCCATGTCGCCGGTGTCGCGGTCGCGCACTTCCCCGACCATGATGATGTCCGGGTCCTGGCGCAGCAGCGTGCGCACGCCGGATGCGAAATCGACGCCGATCGACGACTGCACCTGCATCTGGTTGAACGCCGGCTCGATCATCTCGATCGGGTCCTCGATCGTGCAGACGTTCACTTCGGTCGTCGCAAGGCCCTTCAGCGTCGAATAGAGCGTCGTCGTCTTTCCCGAGCCGGTCGGTCCGGTGACGAGGATGATCCCGTGCGGCTCGCCGGTCATCGCTTCCCAGCGCGAGCGGTCGTCGACGGTGAAGCCGAGATCCTGGAAATCGCGCACCAGCACTTCCGGGCTGAAAATGCGCATCACGATCTTCTCGCCGAATGCCGTCGGCATCGTCGAGATGCGCAGCTCGATCTCCTGGCCGTCGGGTGCGACCGTCTTGATGCGTCCATCCTGCGGCCGCCGCTTCTCGACGATCTCCATCCGGGCGAGCAGCTTGATGCGCGATGTCACGGCATTCAGCACGGAGGTCGGAATCGCGTAGACCTGGTGCAGCACGCCGTCGATGCGAAAGCGCACGAGGCCAACGTCGCGCCGCGGCTCGATATGGATGTCCGACGCGCGCTGGTCGAACGCGTATTGCCACAGCCAGTCGACGATATGGACGACGTGCTGGTCGTTGGCGTCGAGATGGCCGTGCCGGCCGAGCTCGACGAGCTGCTCGAAGTTGCGCGCGATCGCGAAGTCGCCGCGCGAGTTCTCCTGTGCGCGCTTCATCGAGCGCGCGAGGTTGAAGAACTCGCCGATGTAGCGGCGCACGTCGGCCGGGTTGGCGAGCACGAGACGGATCTCGAGCTTCAGGATGCGTTCGAGCTCGTCGGCCCAGCTGCGGACGAACGGCTCGCCCGTCGCAACCGTCAGCGTGCGCCGGTCGATGGCAACCGGCAGGATCCGATAGCGCTCGGCGTACGCATTCGACATCGTCGCGGTCACCGCGCCGAGATCGATCTTCAGCGGGTCGATGTGCTGATAAGGCACGCCGAGTTTCCCGGCCAGCCACTCGGCGAGGTAGTCGAGGCCCAGCAGTTTCCCCGGCGGTCGCTGCGACCGGATCTTCTGCTCGGCGATGAGCTCGAGCGGATGATCGAAACGCTGCGTGCGCGTGCGCCCGATCTGCGTGGCGTCGGCCTGTGCGATCAGGCCGTCGGCGACCATCAGCTTCAGGATGTCGTCGAGCCGAAGCCGGCGATCGGCGGCCGCCCTCGCTCCACCCGGCACGGGCGGCGCTTCGCCCGGCTTGGTTTCGGAGATTGGCGTTGCCATGCACCGGGACTTTACACTGTCGTTCGCGCAATTCTGCGGAGTTTTCCATGCCGGTCGTCGGCGGCACCACCCTCGAAGCCCGTGACGTCGATATAGCGACGCTCGACGTGGGTGCCATCGTCAATGCCGCGAATTCGTCGCTCCTTGGCGGGGGTGGCGTCGACGGCGCGATCCACCGCGCGGCGGGACCGCAGTTGCTGGCCGAGTGCCGCACGCTCGGCGGCTGCCCGACCGGTGAAGCGCGGGTGACCGGCGGCTATCGCCTGCCGGCGAGGTACGTGATTCATACGGTCGGCCCGGTGTGGCAAGGCGGTGCGCACGGCGAGCCCGCCCTCCTCGCCGCGTGCTATCGCAATTCGCTCGCGCTGGCGCGCGATCTTCGCGTCGCATCGATCGCGTTTCCCGCCATCAGTTGCGGCGTTTACGGTTACCCGCTCGAGCTCGCGACCGCGATCGCGATACGCGAGGTTGCGCAAACGGTCGCCGCGATGCCGGCGCTCGAAGAAGTCGTATTCGCCTGCTTCGGCGAGCACGCGCTCGCCGCATACCGGATCGCGCTGACCGCGTGCGAAGCGGCCTGAACCAACGCGCGCGCACCTTGCTCCAATCGCCCATGAGGAGGATCGCCATGAAGACGACCATCGGTGCACTCGCCCTGCTCGCCGCAGGCCTGCTCGTTACCGGACCGGCGATCTCGGGGTCCGGCGACACGCGGCTCGCCGACGGCGGATGGAACTCGCGGTACGGCCCGCCCCGCGACGAGCGCAGCGGATCGAGGGGAAACTGGGCCGTCGGCACGTTCCACGGCCAGAACGGCGCGAACGGCAACGACGAGACGGTCACGATCCGCCGCGACGGCAGCGTCGAGCTCCGCACGCGCGGGGAAGCGCCGAAGTACGGGACGTTCGAAGGCGAAACACTGACGCTGGGGTCGCGCATCAGCAAGGTGGAGCGTGCGCGCGGCGGCATCGTGATCGACGGCGCGTACTACCGCCGCTGACGGCCTCGAACGTGTGACCGGTGCCGATGTTGCGAGCGCGGCCTTAAAGCGGTTCGCGCTACTTTTCCGGATTGATCGCCGGAACCTGAAACACCTCGCGCACGTACGCCACGTAGGACGGATCGTAGTCCATCGTCTTCGACGGCTCGTCGCTGATCTTCGCCACCGGCTGGCCGTTGCAGCGCGTCATCTTGATGACGATCGCGAGCGGCTCGTAGCCGAGGTCATTGGTGAGGTTGGTGCCGATGCCGAACGCGGTCTGGCAGCGGCCGCGGAAATATTCGAACAGCCGCAGCGCGAGCGGCACGTCGAGGGCATCCGAGAACACCATCGCCTTGCTGCGCGGGTCGATGCGCATGCGCTGATAGTGCGCAATCAGCTTTTCCCCCCATTCGAACGGATCGCCGGAATCGTGGCGCACGCCGTCGAACAGCTTGCAGAAGAACAGATCGAAGTCGCGCAGGAACGCGTCCATGCCGAACACGTCGGACAGCGCGATCCCGAGATCGCCGCGGTACTCGCGCGCCCACGTGTTGAAGGCGAACACCTGCGAATCGCGCAGCCGTGGGCCCACCGCCTGGCACGCCTGCAGGTATTCGTGCGCCATCGTGCCGAGCGGCGTCAGGTTGTGCTCGAGCGCGAAATGGACATTGCTCGTTCCGACGAACTTCTCGCGGATGCCGTCGCGCAATGCGACGATCACGCGCTCCTGCCAATCGCGCGCGAAGCGCCGCCGCGTTCCGTAGTCGGCGATGCGAAACGCCGGATCCGGCACCGAATTGAGCTGCTCGATCTTGCGCGCAAGGCGCCGTTCGCCCTCGCCGTAATCCGGCTGCGGATGCATGTTGCGGTTGTACACCTCGGACACGATCGCGAGCACCGGCACCTCGAACATGATCGTGTGCAGCCACGGCCCCTTGATCGCGATATCGATCTCGCCCGGGCTGTCGGGCAACGCGCGGACGTGAATGAAGCGCTCGTCGAGCCGGAAGAGCCCGAGGAGGTCGACGAAATCGCTCTTGAGGAAGCGCCAGCTTCGCAGGTAATCGAGCTCTCGACGCGTGAAGCGCAGCCGGCAAAGTGCGGCGATTTCGCGCCGGATCTCGCCGATGTACGGCTGCAGGTCGACGCCGCCGTTGCGGCATTTGAAACGATACTCGGCCTGCGCGGCCGGGAAATGATGCAGCACGACCTGCATCATCGTGAATTTGTAGAGATCGGTGTCGAGCAGCGACGTGATGATCATGGCGCGCTTCGTTTGCCGCCGCGTGGCGGATGCACGACGGCGGGCGAAACCGGCGATCTTACCCCGTGGTGCGCAGGACGCGCCCGCGGCCGCATCGTCGTGCGAGCGCTGGCCCGCCGCCGCCGCCGCCGCTATGATGGCGGCCAGTCAACCTCTCCCCGCATCATGCTCGTCAGCTGCGTCGCTTACGAACACGGCCGCAAGATCGCCGACATTCCGGTCGCCGACATCAGCGATTACGTGCATCGGCCGAATTACCTGATCTGGGTGGCGCTGTTCGAGCCCACGGTCGAGGAGCTCGACGAGATGGCGCAGGAATTCGGCCTGCACGAGCTCGCCGTCGAGGATGCGCGCAAGGGTCATCAACGACCCAAGATCGAGGAGTACGGCAACTCGCTCTTTGCCGTGCTGCACCCCGCAGAAATGGTCAAGGGCGGGGACGGCGGCGACGAGCTCAACATCGGCGAAATCGATATCTTCGTCGGCCCCAACTACGTGCTCACGGTCCGCCACCGCACGCAGATCGGCTTTGCCGCGGTACGCGCGCGCACCGAGCGCGAGCCCGAGCTTCTGAGTCACGGCGCGGGCTTCGTGTTCTACACGCTGCTCGACAACGTGGTCGACCGCTATTTCCCGGTGCTCGACCAGCTCGAGACGCGCCTCGAAAGCGCCGAGGAGCAGCTCTTCGGAAGTGCCGCAACGCGGCGCAAGATCGAGGAGCTGTACGGGCTCAAGCGCGAGCTGATGGCGCTGAAGCACGCGGTCGCGCCGCTGATGGAGGCGGTCGGCAAGCTGTTCGGCGGGCGCGTCCCGCAAATGTGTCTCGGCACGCAGGAATATTTCCGCGACGTCTACGACCATCTCGCGCGCATCAACGGGACGATCGAAAGCACGCGCGAAATGCTGACGACGGCGATCCAGGTCAACCTCGCGCTGATCGGGATCTCGGACAACGAGGTGACGAAGCGGCTTGCCGCGTACGGCGCGCTGATCACGGTGCCGACGCTGATCGCGGGGATCTACGGCATGAATTTCAAGAACATGCCCGAGCTCAACTGGTCGGTCGGTTATCCGCTCGCGATCTTCTGCATGGTCGCGATCGACGCGATCCTGTTCCTGCGCTTCCGGCGCGCCAAGTGGGTCTGATTGACCCCGGCGGCGTTGCTCATGCGCTTCCATCCGCGGGAACGATCGGAATCACGCGCCGGTCCGCGTAAACCGATTCGGGCGGCCACGACGGCTGCAGCGTGACGTGGTCGATCTGGAAGCGCTCGGCGAGCATGTGGCGCGCGGCGTCCAGTATCGGTGGCCACGCATCGCCGCTGTCGATCGTCACGTGGGCCGACAGCGCCGCCTGCCGGGTGCTCATCAACCACACATGCAGGTCGTGCACGCCCCGCACCCCCGCGATGGCAGTCAGCGCGCCGCCGATCTCGCGGTAATCGAGGTGCGCCGGCACGCCCTCCATCAGCACGCCGGTCGTCTGCGCGAGCAGGCGCCACGTCGCACGCAGGATCAGTACGGCCGTCAGCAGCGACAGCAGCGGATCGATCGGCGTCCAGCCGGTCGCGAGGATCACCGCGCCGGCGACGATCGCGGCGATCGAGCCGAGCGCGTCGGACAGCACGTGCAGCAACGCGCTGTGCGCACCGGCCGACGACGACGCGCGCGACAGCACCCAGGCGCACACTGCGTTGACGAGCAGCCCCACGGTGGCGACGCCGAGCACGGTGCCGCCGGCAACGGGCGCAGGCGTCACGATGCGTCGGATCGCCTCGAACGCGATGAAGCCGACGAGCAGCAGCAGCGCCAGCGCATTGACGAACGCGGCGAGCACCTCGGCGCGTGCGTAGCCGTACGACGCGCGCGGCGACGGCGGCCGGCGCGCAATCCACTGCGCGAAGAGCGCGAGACCGAGCGCGGCGGCGTCGGTCGCCATGTGCCCGGCGTCGGACAGAAGCGCGAGCGACCCGGCGAGCCAGCCGCCCACGGCCTCGACGACCGCGTAGCCGGCGGTCAGCGCCAGCGCCGCGGCAAGTGCGCGCAACGCCCCCGTCCCGGCGGGCAGATGGTGATCGCCCGCATCGCCATCATGCGCGTGCAGCGAGCCGTGATGCGAATGCGTTGCGCCCATCGTCGCTAAAATAGCACCATGGATGCGTTGTCCGAACTTGCAGCTCGCATCGACGGCCTGCTGCCGCAGACGCAGTGCCGCCGCTGCGGGTACGACGGATGCGGTCCGTACGCCGCTGCGATTGCCGCGGGCGATGCCGACGTCGACCGCTGCCCGCCCGGCGGACCCGACACCCGCGACGCGCTCGCACGCCTGCTCGGCCGCCCGGCCCCACCGCTCGACACCTCGCGCGGCGTACCGGGTCCGCTGCGCGTCGCGCGCATCGACGAGGAAGCGTGCATCGGCTGCACGCTTTGCATCGCCGCCTGCCCGGTCGACGCGATCATCGGCGCACAGAAGCGGATGCACGCCGTGCTGACATCGCTTTGCAGCGGCTGCGAACTGTGCGTTGCGCCCTGCCCGGTGGACTGCATCGAAATGGTTCCTGCCGGACGCGACTGGACGGCGACCGATGCAACGGCCGCGCGCGAGCGTTTCGATCGGCGCCGCGAGCGCCTGGCGGCGACAAGCACCGGCGCGAGGCGCGACGCCGAAGTGCGCAAACGCAAGGCCGCGATTGCCGACGCGTTCGAACGCGCCCGCGCCCGGCGCCGCGCGGCGCTTGCGCAGACGTAGCCCGCACGAGAAGCGATGAATCCGCAAAAGCGAAGGCAGATCTTCGAGCGCCTGCGCGCCGCCAATCCGAGCCCGCGCAGCGAGCTCGACTACCGCACGCCGTTCGAGCTGCTGGTGGCCGTGGTGCTGTCGGCGCAGGCTACCGACAAGGGGGTCAACAAGGCCACGGCGCGGCTTTTCCCGGTCGCCAACACGCCGGCCGCATTCGTGCAACTCGGCGTCGACGGGCTGATCCCGTACATCGGCTCGATCGGGCTCTTCAACACGAAGGCGAAGAACGTGATTGCGCTCGCGCAGCAGCTTCTCGACCAGCACGGGGGCGAAGTGCCGCGCCATCGCGACGCGCTGGAAAAGCTGCCCGGCGTCGGGCGCAAGACGGCCAATGTGGTGCTCAACGTCGCGTTCGGCGAGCCGACGATCGCGGTCGACACGCACATTTTCCGCGTGGCGAACCGCACGCGGCTCGCCGTCGGCAAGGATCCCGAGGCGGTCGAACGCCGGCTCGTCAAATTCACCCCGGAGGAGTTTCGGCCGAACGCGCACCACTGGCTGATCCTGCACGGGCGCTACGTGTGTGTCGCACGCGTGCCGAAATGCCCGCAATGCGTGATCGCCGACCTTTGCGAGTATCCGTCCAAGACGCGCGCGCTACCGGGCACGAGCGCGCGCGCGTTGCCGCTCGAGCCGCCCGCGGCGGCGGAGGATTGACCGCGTGTTCACGCCAAGCCGCGACGAGGCGCGCCGCTTTCTGATCGACGCGTGGCGCAAGTACCGCGCGGGCGAGCCGCTGTCGGGACTCGAGCAGACGGCGGCGCAATTGATCGCGATGCACCCCGAGTACCACCCGGTGCTCGAAACCCCCGACACGCACGTCGATCGCGATTACCGCCCCGAGCAGGGCGACATCAATCCGTTCCTGCACCTGTCGCTGCACCTCGCGGTCGCCGAGCAACTGGCGATCGACCAGCCGCCCGGCATCGTTGCGCATTACGCGCGGTTGCGCGACGCGCGCGGCGACGCGCACGAGGCGTTGCACGCGATCGTCGAATGCCTCGGGGAAGTGATCTGGCAGGCGCAGCGCACGGGCGGCAGCCCGGACGGCGCGGCCTATCTCGCCTGCCTCGAGCGGCAATAAATAGGGTCAGAGACGCATTTCCCGGTACCAATAAATAGGGTCAGAGACGCATTTCCCGACGCGGTCAGCCAAAATTCTGCGCTGTACCGGGAAATGCGTCTCTG
>DASSVX010000091.1:0-2645 GCA_035705655.1 Casimicrobiaceae bacterium | reverse complement strand
TGAAAAACGGCCGAGTTTACCCGAGCGTCCGCCCGACGCGCGGACTATACTCAAAGCGAACGTTTCAGCGTGTTCACGACAAATGAGCGATTTTCGACGGGAATTCCTGCAGTTTGCATTGGCACATGACGTGCTTCGCTTTGGCGAGTTCATGACGAAGGCGGGGCGCAAAAGCCCGTACTTTTTCAACGCAGGTTTGTTCTGTGACGGTGCGAGCCTCGGTCGGCTCGGCGAGTTCTACGCGCAGGCGTTGCTCGAATCCGGCGTCGATTGCGATCAGCTCTTCGGACCGGCATACAAGGGCATTGCCCTTGCGTCGGCGACGGCGATCGCGCTTGCCGCACGCGGTCACAATCTGCCCTATGCATTCAATCGCAAGGAAGCGAAGGACCATGGTGAAGGCGGAAGCGTCGTCGGTGCGAAGCTGCGTGGCCGCGTGATGATCGTCGACGATGTCATCACAGCCGGAACGTCGGTGCGCGAATCGGTCGCACTGATTCGCGCCAACGGCGCGGAACCGGCGGGCGTGCTGATCGCGCTCGACCGCATGGAACGCGGTCAGGGAGATGTGTCGGCGGTGCAGGAAGTGCGTGACGTGCACGCCATTCCGGTGGTCGCGATCGCGACGCTCGACGACGTGATGGCGTTCATCGCGAAGCGTCCCGAGCTCGCCGCACACGCGACCGCGGTGACCGAGTATCGTGCCCGCTACGGGGCGGCGCGATAAGGCGCCGGTGGACGGCGCCAAGCGAAGGATCGTCATGAACGCATCGGCGTATCGGATCGATCGGAAGTCGGCGGCGTGCCACGTCGGCGCGCTCGCACTGGCTCTGCTGTTCGCCTTCGTGCCGGGCCGCGCGCACGCGGAGCTCTACAAGTGGACAGACGCCCGCGGCGAAGTCCATTACAGCGACAAGCTGCCGGTCGAGGCGGTCAACGGCGCGACCACGCAGTTGAATCGCCAGGGCATCACCGTGCGCAAGACCGAAGCGGCGCGGCCGATCGCGCAGCAGCCGGTCGCGCACACCGAGAACGAAGAGCAGAAGCTCCGCGAAGAGCAGCGCGCGAAGGTCCTTGCCGTGCGGCGCGATCGCGCGCTGATCGAGTCGTACGCGAGCGAGGCGGAGATCGATCTCGCCAAGTCGCGGGCGGTCGCGACGATCGACGGCCAGGTGCGATCGGCCAATGCATACGTCGCGCAGATGACGAAGCGCCGGCAGGAGCTCGAGGACAAGAAGCCGACGTATGCGCCGCGCCCGGTCCCCGGCTCCCTCGTCCGCGAGATCGAGACGATCGACGCGGAGTTGGGGCGCCAGAACGAGTTCATCGCCGCCAAGGAAAAGGAAGCGGCGAGCGTCGCAGCGCGTTACGAGGCTGACAAGCAACGCTTCCGGGAACTGCGCGCCGGCGCCAGCGGCTCCGTCGCGACCACCGACAGCCGCAGCGCCGCGACATCCGCGGTCGGCATCACGCTGACCAGCGCCCGATAAAGGGTCTCTGACCCTGCTTTGGTTTTCTTCGCGGAAAGTCGTCTCCGACCCTGCATCGGTGCCGCTGCGATAATCGCGGTTCGGCAAACCCGCTTCGCAAATCCGATGGCTCAGTACGTTTACACGATGAATCGTGTGGGCAAGCTCGTTCCGCCCAAGCGCGTCATCCTGAAGGACATTTCGCTGTCGTTCTTTCCCGGCGCCAAGATCGGCGTGCTCGGCCTGAACGGCGCCGGCAAGTCGAGCCTGCTGCGGATCATGGCCGGCGAGGACAAGGAGTACGAGGGCGACGCGGTGCCGATGCCCGATCTCCGGATCGGCTTCCTGCCGCAGGAGCCGAGGCTCGATCCCGACGCGACGGTGCGCAGCGTCGTCGAGCAAGGGATGGGCGAAGTGCTGCAGGCGAAGGCGCGCCTCGACGAGGTGTACGCGGCGTACGCGGAGCCCGACGCCGATTTCGACGCGCTCGCCGCCGAGCAGGCGCGGCTCGAGGCGATCATCGCCGCGTCGGGCGCCGACGCCGGCGTGCAGATGGAGATCGCCGCCGACGCGCTGCGCCTGCCGCCGTGGGACGCGACGATCGGCACGCTGTCGGGCGGCGAGAAGCGGCGCGTCGCGCTGTGCCGGCTGCTGCTGTCGAAGCCCGACATGCTGCTGCTCGACGAGCCGACGAACCATCTCGATGCGGAAAGCGTCGAGTGGCTCGAGCAGTACCTCGCGAAGTTTCCGGGTACCGTGATCGCGGTGACGCACGACCGCTACTTCCTCGACAACGCGGCCGAGTGGATCCTCGAGCTCGACCGCGGCTACGGCATTCCGTACAAGGGCAATTACAGCCTGTGGCTCGAGCAGAAGGAGCAGCGCCTCGAGACGGAAGCCAAGCAGGAGGCCGCCCGCATCAAGGCGATGAAGCAGGAGCTCGAGTGGGTGCGCCAGAACGCCAAGGGCCGGCAGGCCAAGAGCAAGGCGCGCATCGCCCGGTTCAACGACCTCGCGTCGTACGAGCACCAGCAGCGCAACGAGACGAACGAGATCTTCATCCCGGTTGCCGAGCGATTGGGCGACGCCGTCATCGAGTTCGAGAACGTGCGCAAGGCGTACGGCGACAAGCTCCTGATCGACGATCTGTCGTTCCGTGTTCCGGCGGGCGCGATC
>DASSVX010000090.1:0-5699 GCA_035705655.1 Casimicrobiaceae bacterium | reverse complement strand
TCCGGTCTTCGGGAGGATCAGCAGCCCGCACGCGGGAATGGTCCGTTTCATGAACACGCCCGGCTGGATGCAATGGTCGTCCTCGTCGCCGACGATCACGAGCGTCGGGACCGCCATCGTGCGCAACCGGTCCTCGAGATCGTAGATCGACGGCCGGAGCGCCTGCACGCCACGCATCGTGTTCGCCGCACCGGGCGCCGAATGCTGCGCGAGGAGAGCGGCGAATTCGGCCCAACCGCGCGGATCCTTGTTCTGGAACTGGACGCGCGACGCACCCAGTGCATACGTCTTCGCGAACTGCTCGCTCCCCTGCGCTTCGAATTGCCGCGCGACTTCGAGCGACACGTCACGGAAGTACGTCTCGAACTGCTTCTCGGCGCCGTATCCCGCGCCCGCAACGACCAGCGACAGGGCCCGGCCGGGATGATCGAGACCGAAGTGCAATGCGGCGAAGCCGCCCATCGACAGTCCGACGATGTGGGCACGGTCGACGCCGGCGGCATCCATGACCGCCGCGATATCCGCGACGGCAAGCGCCTGCGAATAGCGATCGGCGTTCTCCGGCACGTCGGACGGCGGGTAGCCGCGCGCCGCAAACGTGATGCAGCGATGCCGGCGCGAAAGCGCGCGCATCTGCGGCTCCCAGCTGCGGTAGGTGCCGCCGAATTCGTGCACGAACACGATCGGCGAGCCCGAACCCGCCTCTTCGTAGTAGAGACGCGTACCGTCTTCGCTGCGCGCGTAGCTCATCTCGTTCCCCTCGCTAGAACAACGGCGCCATCTGCGTGATGCCCCGCGCCTTCTCGACCATCGCCGGCAGGCGTTCGCAGAACGCATCGGCCCACGCCTCGGGCACCGTGGTGCTCACCTTGACGAAGCGATGCCCGAAGGTCGGCGTGTGATACGTGCCCTGGCGGATCATGATGTCTTCCGATCGATAGGCGTCGCAAAGCGCCTCGGGCTTGATGCCCGCCTCGATGCACTCCACGACGAGGAAGTTGGCCTGCGATGGATACACCGCGACCTTCATCCCGGGCACCCTGTCGACCGCCTTCACGATTTGCGCCTGGTTTCGCCGCTGCCGCCGATTGATGTCGGGAAACCACTCGCTCTTCGTTCGCAGGCCCGCGATCGCCGCGCGCTGCGAGATCACGTTGGAGCCGAGATTGTTCGGCGGGGCCACGGCAAGGCGCTCGATCAGGCCGGGATCCGCGACGACTGCGCCGATGCGCAGCCCCGCAACGCCAAGCCACTTCGAGAAACTGTAGATCGTGAACGTCGCCTCGGGATGGAAGCGCGCCGCGAGCGTGTGGTCGTCGGCGAAATGCGCATACGTGCAATCGTGCATGAAGTACGCGCCGGCGTCGCGCGCGATGCGCGCGAACGCTTCGATTTCGTCGCGGGTATGGCACGTGCCGAGCGGATTGTTCGGATCGACGAGATAGATGAGCCGCGTCCTGTCGGTCACCGCCGCCTCGAGCTGCGCGACCGTCAGCTTGTAGCCGTTCTCGGGCTTGTAGATGGGAATTTCGGTGGTCGTCGCACCTGCGGCCTGCGCGAAATGGATCGGCCACTTCCAGCCGGGATCGGTCGTCACGAAATGACTGCCTGGCGTGCAGACGGTGTGACAGACGTTGTATAGCGCTTCGACCGCGCCGTCGGTGACGAGCACCGACTGTTCGGGCAAGCCGAGATCGTCGAGGATCAGCGCCCGCAGCTCCTCGAATCCGGCGGGCGGCGCGTACGCGTGGTACTCCTCGCGGCCGATCGCGTCGTGCATCGCATCCACGACCGCGGGGTGCGGGGAAAAGTGATTGGTGTTCTGCCCGAGCCACATGAGCCCTGGCGTATTGAAGAGGCGGTCGAAGTGCCGGTTGCGGATTTCGAACTGCTTCATTGGACTATCCTCGCGCGCTGCGTTCCTTGATGATCGAGCCCCGCGCGGCGATGCCGCCGTCGATGGTGACGATCGTGCCGGTGATGTAACCGGCGCGGGGCGACGCGAGGTAGACCATGAGGTCGGCCACCTCTTCTGCGCTTGCCGGGCGTCCACCGGGAAACTTTTCGCGCAGCTCCTGCCAGCGGCTCTCGTCACCATACCAGTCGAGCGCGCGGCGTCTGTTGATCTTGATCATCCGCTCGGTCTCGACGGGCCCCGGGTTGACGCCGACGACGCGCACGCCGAAGTCGAGGCTCTGGCCGCCAAGCGCGCGGGTGAACGCCATCAGCGCCGCATTCGCCGTGCTGCCCGCGATGTAATTCGCATCCCAGTTCTCGCCGGAGTTGCCGATGTCGTTGATGATCACGCCCGATCCGCGCGCCTTCATCGCTGCGTAGATTTCGCGCGTCAGCGTGATGTAGCCGAAAAGCTTGAGGTCGTAGCCGCGGCGCCAGTCTTCCTCCTTCAGCGCCTCGATCGGGCCCGACGGAATCTCGCCCGCGTTGTTGACCAGGATATCCACGCCGGCGCAGCGCTTGCCGAGCTCGACGACATTGTCGGTGCACGACAGGTCCGTCACGTGGACCTCGACGCTGACGCCGCATCGGTTCTTGATTTCGATGCGCGCCGCATCGAGCGCTTCGCCCGATCGCGCCGCAAGGTGGAGGTTGCAGCCCTCCACCGCGAAGGCGCGTGCTGCCGCAAGGCCGATGCCCTTCGACGCCCCCGTGATCAACACCCATCGGCCCGCGAGTCGCAGATCCATCCGGCACCTCTTGTATACGAAAAGGATAGTGTCGCATACAATCGTCGGTCAAGCCCCGCTCACCACCGAACGGATGCACGCAAAAAACAACCGGCCGCACTACGCAGTCGGCCCGAGCCGGAAGAACGCCGCGCGACAGAACGGCGCGTCGGGCAACACGCTGACCGACCGCATTCGCCAGGCGGTGGAGCACGACATCGTCTCGGGTCGCCTTGCGCCGGGAACGAAGCTCGACGAGGACCGGCTCGCGTCGCGGCACGGCGCATCGCGAACGCCCGTGCGCGAGGCGCTGCAGCATCTCGCGTCGCGCGGCCTGATCGAGCTGCGGCCGCACGCCGGCGCGTTCGTGCCGGAGCGCAGCGTGGTCGAGCTCGCCGAGATGTTCGAGGCGATGTCGTTTCTCGAAGCGGCGTGCGCCACGTTGGCTGCGCGGCGCCACAGCGCCGCCGATCGCAGTCTGCTTGCAGCGGCTCACGACGCATGCGCCAGCGCCGCGAAGCGCGACGATCCGGTGGCGTTTTATGCCGCCAACGCCCATTTCCATGGCCGCATCTACGCCGCCGCGCACAACGAGTATCTCGCGTCGCAGACGATCCAGCTTGGCAAGCGGCTCGAAGCCTATCGTCGCGAAGCCACGTTCCATCCCGGCCTCATGTCGCAGACGATGGCCGAACACGAGCGCATTCTGAAAGCCGTGCTCGCGATGGACGAGGCGGCGGCCGGGGCGCAGATGCGAGGCCACCTCGATACGCTGCGTGACGACGTCGTGTCGATGGCAACGGCGATGCGTGGCATCGGCCGCGAAAACGTACGGTAAGCGGTATTGCGCTTCACGTCGTCGCGCGCACCGCCGACGATCGCGTGACGAGACAGGGCAGACGGCTGCGCCTGATATACGATCCGATTATTCTCGTATATTATCGTCCGCACCCGACAACCACGAGGGGAAATCCGCATGCACACGCTCAGGGTCGCACTGGCCGTTGCCGTCTCGCTCGCGCTCGCGCCGCTGGCCGTCGCGCAGGAAACCGTCCGCATCGGCGTCGTGCAGCCGACGACGGGCCCGGTCGCGTACGACGGAAACATCTACGTGAACACCGTCAAGATGCTCGTCGACGACATGAACGCGAAGGGCGGCGTGCTCGGCAAGAAGATCGAGCTCGTCGTCGAGGACGGCGCGTGCAATCCGGCGCAGTCGGTGAACGCTGCGGAGAAGCTCGTCGTGCGCGACAAGGTCGTCGCCTTGCTCGGCGCGTTCTGCAGCACGTCGACCGCCGCCGTCATGGAAGTGGCGAAGAAGCACAAGGTCCCGCTCATCACCGGCATCTCGACGGCCGCGCAATTGACGGAACAGGGCAATCCCTACTTTTTCCGCGCGGTGGCCACGACGCCCATGCTCGGCAATGCGTTCGGCGGCGTCCTGCCGAAGGCGGTCAAGGCGAAGCGTTTCGCGTTCCTCGTCCTGAACGACGACTGGGGCCGGTCGATGGCGGCCTCCTATCCGAAGACGATCGAAAATGCCGGTGGCCAGGTCGTCGCGACGGAATTCTTCCAGCAGAGCGACCTGCAGTTCCTGTCGCAGATCACGAAGGTCAAGGCTGCCAATCCCGACGCGATCGTGCTGGCCGCCAATACGCAGCAGGCAGTTGCGCTCAGCAAGCAGATTCGCGAGCTCGGTGTCAGTGTTCCATTGATCGGCGAAGGCGCGTGGACGAGCGACAGCTACATCAAGCTTGCCGGTCCCGCGTCGGAAGACGTGTACGGGCTCGTCGAGTACGTCTATACGATCAAGACGCCGATCAACGAAGCGTTCGTCAAGGCGTTCCAGGCAAAGCTCAAGGAGAACCCGTCGAAATTCGCGGGAGCGGCCCACAACGCCATCCACATCATGGTCGACGCGATCGGCCGCGCCGGCGCAGCCGATCCCGAAAAGATCCGCGACGCCCTCGAAAAGACCGACTACAACGGTATCGTCGGCAACATCAGGTTCGATGCGAAGCACCAGGCGTATGGCCAGACGGTCTACCTCGCGCACGTGAAGAACGGCGTGCCGCAAGTGGTGGAGACGGCGCAGATCGCCAAGCCGTAGCGAAGCGGCCGCCCGGACCGCGCGCCGCATGTCGCCGTCGATCACCATCCTCGCCCAGCATCTGCTGAACGGGGTTCTGATCGGTTGCGCCTACGCGTTGATCGCGATGGGACTCACGATGATCTTCGGCGTGATGAACATCGCGAACTTCGCGCATGGCGAGTTCTACATGCTCGGGGGATTCGTCGCGTTCTACCTCGTGAGCCTGATGGGGCTCAATTACTTCGCGGCCCTTCCGCTCGCCGTTGTCGCGGTTGTCGCGCTGGCGATCGTGCTCCAGCATTCGATTTTCCGCCGGCTGCGGGAAGCGCCGATGATGACGACAACGCTCGTCACGATCGGGCTCTCCATCTTCCTCGAGAATTTCGCGCTGCTGCTGTGGGGCCCGCAGCCCCAGTCCATACCGACGCCGTTCCCGACGAAACCGCTGAGCTTCCTCGGCGTTTATACGACGCCGCTGTACGTTTTCTGCATGGCCGTCACCGCGGCGCTGATCGTCGTCGGGCACGTGCTGATCCGGCGCACGCGCATGGGCAAGGCGATGCGCGCCACGTTCCAGAACAAGGAGGCCGCAGCGCTCGTGGGCATCCGCATCGACCGCATCTACGCCTACGCCTTTGCGTTCGGTGCGGCGCTCGCCGCGGCCGCCGGTGCGGTTCTCGGCGGATTCATTCCGGTCGAGCCCGCCACCGGCGGCATCGTGACACTCAAGGCGTTCATCGTCGTGATCCTTGGCGGCATGGGCAGCTTCGTCGGCGCCATCGTCGGCGGCCTCGTGCTCGGCCTCGCCGAGGCGCTCGGCGCGGGTTACATGCCCAGCGGGTGGAAGGACGCGATCGGATTTTTCGCGGTGATCCTCGTCCTGCTGTTCCGGCCCGAAGGCCTCTTCAAGCGTGCTTGAACCG